>JAEZZV010000220.1 GCA_023418375.1 Actinomycetes bacterium
GCACCGCGCCGGGCGCGTCCGTGCAGCTCGACGACCCGGACCTGCCGGGCGTGTCCGTGCTCCTGGAGGTCGCCGTCGACGGCACGGTGTCCGCGGCGCCCGGTCCGGACGTCGTCGGGAGGACCACCGCGCCCCCGCGCCGGACGGTGCCGCTCGAGGGGCCCATCGTGGTCCGCACCGACGTCGAGGGCTCGGGCGAGTCGGCGGCCGGCCGCCGTCGTCGCCCGCGGGGCTACGCGGCGCAGCTCGCGGAGGCGCGCCGGAGTCGCCACGGCATCGCCGAGGTCGACCCGGAGGCCGACCGGCCGCTGGTACACCTGGATCGGGTGCCCTTGGAGGCGGCGCGGACCTGGACGGCGGGCCAGTCGCTCGTCGTGGGCTCGACCGTGCTGGAGGTCGGTGTCCCGACGGCCGCTGACGCGTCGCTGTCGCCGAGCCCGGGCGGCGCCACGCTCGACTACAACCGGCCCCCACGGCTCCTGCCGCCCGAGCGTCCGCGCGAGTTCCGGCTGCCGGCCGAGCCGACGGAGCCGGGTCGCCAGCCCTTCCCCGTCGCGATGATGATCCTGCCCGTGATCATGGGCGGCGCCCTCTTCTGGTTCACGCGGTCGCCCTACTCGCTGATGATCATGGCGTTGTCGCCGGCCATGGCGGTCTCGAACTGGGTCAGCAGCAAGCGCTCGCGTCGCGGTCAGCACCTCGAGTCCGTGCGCACCTGGGTCCAGCGCACGGAGCGCATCGAGTCGCTCGCCTACGCGGCGCTGACGAGCGAGAGCGCCGAGCGCCGCCGTGACCTGCCCGACCCGGCCACGGTGCTCCTCTTCGCCACCGGGCCGCGGGCGCGCCTGTGGGAGCGCCGGCGGACCGACCCCGACTGGATGCTGGCGCGGGTCGGCACGGGCGACGTCCCGAGCGAGGTGTCGCTGCACGACCCCGGCCGCGAGGAGCACGAGCGGGTGCTGCACTGGACGGCGGCCGACGTCCCCGTCGCCGTTCCGCTGGCGCACGTGGGCGTCACGGGCGTCGCCGGACCGGGGCAGGCCCCCCGCCGGGTCGCCGCCTGGATGGTCGCCCAGGTGGCGGCGGCGCACTCCCCGTCGGACGTCTCGGTGGTGCTCCTGTGCGAGGCGGAGGACGCCGACGCCTGGGCGTGGGTGCGCTGGCTGCCGCACGTGCGGCGCGACGAGGGCGCCCTGGCGGCCGTCGGGAACGACGACGAGACGACGTCACGCCGCGTCGCGGAGCTGCTCGACCTCGTCCAGCGGCGCCAGGCTGCGGCCGCGCGTACGGCAGGCACCGGTATGTCCGCCGGCGACGTCACGCCGCCTCCCGTGCTGGTCGTCCTGGACGGAGCGCGCCGGATCCGGCTGCTGCCCGGCCTCGTGACGCTGCTGCGCGAGGGGCCGCGCGTCGGGGTGTTCTTCCTGTGCCTCGACGAGCACGAGCGCCAGCTGCCCGAGGAGTGCCGCGCCGTCGTGCACGTGGCCGAGGACGAGGTGCGGGTGTCCAGGTCGGGCTCGGCGGCCGTCGAGGGCGTGCGGCCCGACCTCGTGCCCCCGGCGTGGTTCGAGCGCCTGGCGCGCGCGCTCGCGCCGGTGCGCGACGTCAGCACGGAGGACCTGTCCTCGACGCTGCCGACGTCGTCGCGGCTGCTCGACGTCCTGCGACTGGACCCCCCGACGCCGGGCGCGGTCGCCTCGATCTGGTCGCGCGGCGGCCGGACGACGCGCGCGGTGATCGGCGAGAGCGGCGACGGCGCCTTCACCGTCGACATCCGCGCCGACGGCCCCCACGGGCTCGTCGCCGGCACCACGGGCTCCGGCAAGTCCGAGCTGCTGCAGACGCTCATCGCGTCGCTGGCCGTGGCGAACCGGCCCGACGAGATGACGTTCGTGCTCGTCGACTACAAGGGTGGTGCCGCGTTCAAGGACTGCAGGCTCCTGCCGCACACCGTCGGCATGGTCACCGACCTGGACGCCCACCTGACGACGCGCGCCCTCGACAGCCTCTCCGCCGAGCTCCGTCGCCGGGAGCAACAGCTCGCGCGGCTCGGCGCGAAAGACATCGAGGACTACCTCGCTGCGAAGGGGCCCCACGACGACCCGATGCCGCGGCTGCTGCTCGTCATCGACGAGTTCGCCGCACTGGTGGCCGAGCTGCCGGAGTTCGTGACCGGGCTCGTCGACATCGCCCGGCGGGGCCGGTCCCTCGGCGTCCACCTGCTCCTGGCGACGCAGCGCCCGGCGGGCGTCGTCAGCGCCGAGATCAAGTCCAACACCAACCTGCGGATCGCGCTGCGGGTCACCGACACGAACGACAGCCAGGACGTGATCGAGTCGGGGGTGGCGGCCGAGATCGTGCCGAGCCTGCCGGGACGTGCGTACGCCCGGCTCGGGCACTCGAGCCTCGTGGCCTTCCAGGCGTCGCGCGTGGGCGGACGCCCGCCGCGATCCGGTGCCGGGGGGGCGGTGCAGATCGCGCCCCTCACGTGGGACGCCCTCGGGCGTGGCCTCTCCCTGCCACCCCGCCCTGAGTCCGACGACGCCGACGCGCCGACGGATCTCGCGCTGCTCGTGGACGCGGTGCGCGCGGCCGCGAGCCAGTCCGGTGTCCAGGCGCCCCCGTCGCCGTGGTTGCCGGCGCTGCCGGAGCACGTGGCGCTCGACCAACTCCCGGCCCTCGCGGAAGCCGAGCCGGGCTCCGACCCGCTCGTCGTGCCCTACGGCCTCGTCGACGTGCCGGCCGAGCAGCGCCGGGACCTCCTGGTGCTGGACCTGGCCCGGGCCGGCAACCTGGCGGTCGTCGGCTCGCCCCGGTCCGGGCGTTCGACGGTGCTGCGGACGCTGGCGGCGGCCGTCGGCGCCCGCACCAGCCCGCGCGACGTCCACCTGTACGGGGTCGACTGCGGCAACAACGCGCTGCTGCCGCTGCAGGCGCTCCCGCACACGGGGGCGGTGGTGACCCGCGACCAGCCGGACCGGCTGGCGCGCCTGACGCGTCGGCTGCGCGCCGAGATCGCGCGCCGTCAGCAGATCCTGGCCGAGCAGGCGTTCGCGGACGTCGCGGAGCAGCGGGCCGGGGTCGCCCCGGACCGCCGGTTGCCCTACCTGCTGGTGCTCCTGGACCGGTGGGAGGGGTTCCTGCAGGCGTTCGAGGACTACGACGGCGGCACGCTCGTGGACCAGTGGGTGCAGATCCTCCAGGAGGGCCCCGCCGTCGGCCTGCGGGTGGTCCTCACGGGGGATCGGAGCCTCCTCGTGGGCCGGGTCTCCACGCTCACCGAGGACCGCCTCATGCTGCGCATGACGGACGCGAGCGACTACGGCGCCATCGGGATGTCGCCCAAGGAGGTGCCCTCGCAGGTGCCCGACGGGCGCGCCTTCCGTTCCGAGGACCGCCAGGAGGTGCAGGTCGCCCTGCTCGCGCCCAACCCGCAGGGGGCCGAGCAGGTCGCCGCGCTGAACGACATCGCGCGCCGGGCCGTCGCCGCCGACCGCGCCGCGCGTGCGGAGACCCCGGCACCCGCGGACCAGGTCCCGTTCCGGGTGGACGTGCTGCCGGCCCGGGTGACGCTCGCGGAGGCGCTCGAGCTGGACGGGCCCGGGCTGTCGTCGACGGCCGTGCCCGCGGGCGTCGGCGGCGACGCCCTGGCACTGCACGCGCTGGACGCGGAGGACCACGGGCCGGGCCTGCTGGTCGTGGGTCCACGCCGCTCGGGCCGCAGCACCGCGCTCGTCACGATGGCGACGTCCGCGCTCGCCCGCGGCTGGCGGGTCGGTGCCGTGACGCCCCGCCGGAGCCCGGTTCGGGACCTGGCGGGGCGGGACGGCGTCGTCGGGGTGCTCGACCTGGAGGCCACGGCTGACGAGGTCGCGCGGCTCCTCGAGGACCTCGCGCCCGCCGGCACGCCGACGCTGCTGCTGGTCGACGACCTGGAGCTGGTCGGCAACGACGGGATGCTGGCCGACGCGGTGACGGCTCACGTGTCGGCGCTGCGCGACCGTCCAGGCCTCGTCGCAGCGGCGGGGAGCCCGGACGAGCTGTCCGGCGCGTACCGCGGGCCGGTGCCGGCCCTGAAGCGGTCCCGGAGCGGGATCGTCCTGGCACCGACGTCACCCAACGACGGCGACCTCTTCGGCGTGCGACTGCCGCGCTCCGCCCTCGGCGGGGGGGCACCGGGTCGCGGGCTGCTGGTCACCTCGGGCTCCTGGCAGCTCGTCCAGGTCCCACTGCCGTGAGCCGCGCTGACGTGCCGAATCGGCCCTTTCCGGACGCGGACGCCCTAGGGTGGTGCCCGGCCCGGCGCCGGCGGGGTGGAGAGGGGGCGGCATGACGGCTGTGCCGGAGAAGGTCGAGAACCGGTACCGGACGGCCCTCGGGCGTGCCCTCCCGGGTGCGCGGGTCCAGGCGGCCCGCATCGAAGGCGCGTTCCGCACGACGCAGCTCGCGATGGAGGCGGGCGCGTGGGACAGCCCCATGGCGCGCGCGTTCTCGGCGGCGTGCCGGTCGGCGGTCACCGACGCCGGGAACGCGGCGGATGACTGCGTCGACGCGCTCAGCTCGCGACACGCGCGCGAGCCCCATGAGGTCCCCCGCTGGGACGAGAGGGCGCACGCGTGGTGAAGGGTCTGACATGGCGACGGTGACGATCGACGTCGCGGGCATGGGCCGGGTGGTGCGCGGCATCGAGACCGGCATCGAGACCATCAACGACGCTCGGGCCTCGTTGCGCACCACGCTCGACAGGTTCGAGGTCCACTCGAGCCGCGTCTGGTCGATCAGCCGGGCGGTGACGTGGGCCGAGGGCGAGCTGCCCGGGCTGCGGCGGAGGCTGGCGAAGGCCCAGGCGCTCGAGGGTTCCCGGCCCGAGTGGCCCCGCGGCGTGGTCGCGTTCGACGAGGACGACATCTCGACGATGTCCCCGGACACGGCGCGGGCGGAGGGCGCGCGTGCCGCCCTGGCCCTGCGGGACGGCGGTACGAGGCCGGACGACGACCTGGTCGAGCTCATCGTCGCCAACGCCGACGACCCGTACTTCGCCGCCGGCTTCGCCGGGGCGCTGGACGCCGAGGAGCTCGCGGCCGTCGTCGTGCGGCTCCAGTACGGCCGGACGCCGATGGACGGCCGTCTGTCGGGGGAGGAGGTGGCCGCCGCGAACCAGTGGTACGCCGATCTCCTCGGCGGGATGTCCCGCACCCTGGCGACCGCCACGCGCTCGACGGGCGACCTGGCACTGCCGGACGACTACGCGCAGGCCTGGGTCACCGAGATCACGCGCGAGGTGCCCACCCAGTACCCCTACGAGGGCGACGGCGTGGTGGACCACGCGAACGCGCTCGGCGTGCTGCTCATGCAGGGCCGTTTCGGCACCGCCTTCCTCGGCACCGTGGCCGAGGGCGTCTACGACTACGAGCGCGAGTTCGGCGCCGAGCATGGGAAGGTCTGGGCGCCCCGGAGCAGCGACGGGACGGGCACGTCCGTGCAGACCGCCGACGGGATGCGGTTCGCCGACCCGCTCGCCGGCATCATGGCCGCGCTGGGCAACAACGCCGAGGCCGCGCAGGACTTCTTCTCGGGCGGCTCCGAGGTCACCGTCGAGATCGCCGGCTCCGACGTGCAGGTCTCCGACCGCCTTCGCTACCTCGTCGTCGAGCGCACCTGGGCGACCGACCCCACGAACGGCGCCACGCTGGGGAGCGCGCTCGAGGCCGCGACGACGACGTTCCGCGACCGGACCGGCCGCGGGCGGGTCTCCGCGGAGATCGCGGCGCAGACGTTCGCGCTCATCGGCGAGCAGACCGGCGAGGGCGCGGACGGCGGCTTCTTCGGGATCGGTGCGGACGACGGCTGGAAGATGTGGGACGGGATGCGCCCGGCCGTGGCGCGGATGCTCGCGTCCTACGGGGCCGATCTCCACCGAGCCGTCATCGTCGACGCCGATGACCTCGGGGACGGCTGGACGGTCACCGGAAGCGGCACCCTCTTCCCGGACGACATGCCGTATGGTGCGGCGCTCGACAAGGAGCTGACGGCGAAGATCGTGGCGACGCTCGGGGAGGACCAGGAGTCGTTCACCTTGTTCCTGACCGGCGTGATGCAGGCGAACAACCTTGCGGTGAGCACCGGGTTGCAGCGTGCAGCCGAGTCCGGTGGCGAGCAGGCGGTGGCAGATTTCCTTCGGGGCATCAAGCACGACGACTCGAGCCCAGCCGTCACGAACGCGTCCATGGTGCTCGGGTGGGCTCTCGACACCGGGTACGGCGGTGACAAGGCCGACGAGGCGATGCAGAAGAAGCAGATGGAGGCCGTGGCCGACGCGCTCAGCTTCGCGACGGCACTGCCGTTCGTCCCGGAGATCAAGCCCGCCTGGGTCAAGTGGGGGGTCGGGCAGGTGGAGGAGCGGGTGGTCGACGCGGTGAAGGGCAGCGCTCCGAGCGACGCCGCATCCACGTACGAGGCGCTCGACGAGCAGGCGAAGACGGATCTCCGCGACTCGACGATGAACCTCCTGCTCCAGAACGGCTACTTCGACGACACGTCGCTCGCGGGGATCGCCCCCCCGCCGGAGTCGGTGATCATCCGTTCGTCGTCCGGAGACCCGCTGCGCTTCGACACCGATGCGGAGGCGTACAAGGAGTGGCTCACGCGATCCAGCCTGCAGTCCGTCCTCGCGGAGTCCGTCGTGGGTGTGTACGCCGACCAGTGGGAGCAGGTGCGATGAGACGGCATCGGGTCGTGGGGGCCGCGGCGGCCCTGCTCGCGACGTGCGCGCTCGCGGGTTGTTCTCTCTTTGACGACAAGGAGCCTGGGCCAGTGACGACACGCATCCCGTCCGAGGCGCCGGCCGGGGCCGACCTGATGTGCGGCATGGATCCGGCGAGTGTCGAGACGGCCGTGGGATACCCGGTGGACCGCGTCGAGGGGTCGCTCGAGAACGGCACGTGCACGCTGTGGCCGGTGGAAGGGACCTTCCTGCGTGAGTGGCTCCTCTCGGCGCGAGTGATCGACGCCACCTCACAGGAGGCGACCGAGCTGCGTGGAGCGATCGAGGGCACGTCCGACGCCGGCTCCACGCGACCGCCCGACGTCAGCTACGAGGACGTGCTCGGCGGAGCGTGGCGTGTTGACCTGGGAGGCGACGAGGCGACGAGCCACGCCGGCGCGACCTCGATCGTCTTCGCCGGGGACCGCGCCGTGATCCTGACGAGCGATGCCACTGCGGAGGGTCGCGACGGGCCCGCCGACCACCTCGCGCTCTCGCGGCAGCTCGCAGCCTCCCTGGGCCTGACGCTCGAGCCGCCGCGGTGATCGCGCGGTGACTCCGCACGGCGCGCTCGTCGTCGGGGGCCTTCTCGCCGCAGGCGTCGTGCTGGCCGCCTGCTCAGGCTCCGGCACCGACCGGCCCGCGCCGTTGCCGGCCCGGGTCGCCGACGGTGCCGAGACTGTGTGCGGGGTGATGGCCGAGTCGATCGTGCTCGTCACGGGTGCCGAGCTCGGGCCGGTGGAGGGCGACCTGTCGGCCGAGAACGGTGTAGGCACGCGTGCCTGCACCGTGCACCACAGCGAGGATGATGGCGGGGGCGACCTGTTCGTCGTACGGGTCTTCCCGGCCGACTCCGACGAGGGGCGGCTGGAGCGTCGGTCGGTGGATGGCGAGGTCGGGGAACCGCCGACGGCTCGGCTCGACGGCTTCGATGGTGCGATGTGGGGCGCGGACACGCCGCGAGAGCACCCCGCCCAGGCCTTCGCCACGGTGTTCCTGGGGGACACGGTCGCCCGGGTCTTCGTCTCCTCGGTGGAGCCCAGGCGCTCCGGCCAGGACGACCTGGAGGCGCTCGTCCGCCAGCTCGTCGACAGCGGGAGCGTTCCCGACGGCGTCGACGTGGCAGCCGGGTAGGTGGAGGGCGAAGAGCGCGCAGAGTGCGGACGTGAGGGACGCGCCGACGGACCTCCTGGCGCTCACCCGTCAGTTCGCTGCCTCAAAGGGCCTCCCGCTCGATCCTGCACCGCGCGGTCCGCGCACGACTCGCGTGGACGCCCGGGCGGAGATCCGCGAGGATCGGCGGAGCGTCCGCGGTGCCGAAGGGACGTGCACGCCGGTGGGAGACGCCCGCGCGACACAGGGGGAACGATGCGACGGATGACGGCTCGGGCGACGCGGGCGGGGTTCGCAGCGGCCGCAGGTCTCGTGGGCGGGCTCCTCCTCGCGGGGTGCTCGTCATCGGCGGAGGAGCCACCGGGCCTGACGGCCACCTCGACGCCGAGCGAGACCACATCGGCCCCGGATGTCGGCGACGCCGACGCCGAGGCCGCGATCCTCGACACCGAGGCCGCGATCCTCGACACGTACTACGCCTACTGGGACGCCATGGTCGCGGCGCAGCGCGGCAACCCGGACCCGGCCCTGTTCGAGGGCGTCGCGACAGGTCCGCTCGTGGAGGAGTCGGTCGCGGAGGCGCGCCAGTTCGCCGAGCTCGGCATCGTGCGCGAGGGCGAGCCCAGCTTCGCCGACGTCACCGTGGAGGTCGACGGCGACACGGCCACGGTGCTGGCCTGCGTCGACAACTCGGCATGGGTCGTCCCGGGCGTCGAGGACGACCTGCCGGACGTCCTGCCGGGCGGGGTCGTGCTCGAGCGGGGCGGCGACGACGCGTGGCTCGTCACGGGATCGGTTCAGGCCCCCGCCGGCTTCACGTGCTGAGGCCTGGCGTGCGTCGCGGCCTGCTGGCGTCGGGAGGCGCCCTCCTCCTGGTGCTCGTCGGCGGCTTGTCGGCTGCAGCCGCGGACGTCCCGCCGGGCTGCACGCTCGAGGTCCAGACCCAGCCGGACGGCTCGAAGCAGTACGTGGTGACGTGCCCGCCAGGGGCGGGCGGGTCCGACGACGGCGGATCGGACTCCGGGGGAGAGCCGACGTGCGAGCTGACGGGTCTGGCCGACTACTGCATCGGAACGAGCGCGTGCTGGGCCAACGTGCCCTCCGCGCTGGACCCGTCCACCTGGCCGGAGGAGACGCGCCCGTCCCCTGACGCGATCTACACGTACCAGTCCTGCGCACCGGACCCGGACGGCACGCTCACCGGGTGGTCGTGGTACACGCCGGACGAGATGACCGTCGGAGAGGCCGCCCGTGAGGCGTTCGGGCTCCTGCGCGTGCCCCCGTTCGAGGTCGGGGTCAACCCGCCGCGTCAGGCGATCGTCGGGATCGAGACGTGGTTCTGGGCGGCGACCGGCCAGCCGGGCGCGCTCCAGGGCTCCTCGGCCCTCGGGGTCGTGGCGATCGCGGAGCCGGACCACATCGAGGTCGACCCCGGGGACGGCTCGGCGCCGCTCTCCTGCCCCTGGACGACCGCGCAGTCCGATGCGTGCAGCCACACGTACGTCCGGTCGTCCGCGGGACAGCCCACCGGGCACGCGGGCCTGCCGGCCTACTCGGCGCGGATGCGGCTGGTGTACGACGTGCGGTTCGAGAGCAACGGTTCGCCTCTCACGGTCCGGGGCCTGCCGGCCGTGCTGGAGTCGCCGTGGGCGCAGGTGTCCGTGCCGGTCGCCGAGGTCCAGGCCATCGTCACGCGCTGACCCACCGACCGCCCGCCGGCGGCGGCGGGTCCACCGACGAGCACGGCCGGGCCACGCCACTAGACTGCGGGGCGCGCCCGGGCCACCGGTCCGACGCTCGACGCCCGTCGTCTCCCCTGGAAGGACCCTCGTGCTGCGCACCCACCACGCCGGCTCCCTGCGAGCCGAGCACATCGGCCAGACCGTCACGCTCACCGGCTGGGTGGACCGTCGACGCGATCACGGTGGTGTGGCCTTCATCGACCTGCGTGACGCGACCGGCATCGCCCAGGTCGTCGTCCGGGACGAGGCCGTCGCGCACGGGCTCCGCGCGGAGTACGTGCTCAAGGTGACGGGCGTCGTCGGTCGGCGTCCGGAGGGCAACGAGAACCCGAACCTCGCGACCGGCGAGGTCGAGGTCCCGGCGGACGAGGTCGTGGTGCTGAACGAGGCCGCGCCGCTGCCCTTCCAGGTGTCGACGGCGCTCGACGAGCAGGTGGGCGAGGAGGCGCGGCTGAAGTACCGCTACCTCGACCTGCGCCGACCCCGCACCGCCCACGCGATGCGCCTGCGTGCCAAGGTCAACGCGGCCGCGCGCGCGGTGCTCGACGGTCACGACTTCGTCGAGGTCGAGACGCCGACGCTGACGATCTCCACCCCCGAGGGCGCGCGTGACTTCGTCGTGCCCGCGCGCCTCGCGCCAGGCTCCTGGTACGCGCTGCCGCAGTCGCCGCAGCTGTTCAAGCAGCTGCTCATGGTCGGCGGCCTCGAGCGGTACTACCAGATCGCCCGCTGCTACCGGGACGAGGACTTCCGTGCCGACCGGCAGCCCGAGTTCACCCAGCTCGACGTCGAGATGAGCTTCGTCGAGCAGGACGACGTCATCGCCGTCGCCGAGGAGGTGCTGGTCGCCCTTTGGGACCTCATCGACTACCGGATCCCGACGCCGATCGCCCGCATGACCTACGCCGACGCGATGGCCCGCTACGGCACCGACAAGCCGGACCTGCGCTTCGGGCTCGAGCTCGTGGAGCTGACCGACTACTTCCGCGACACGCCCTTCCGGGTGTTCCAGGCCCCGTACGTGGGCGCCGTGGTGCAGCCCGGCGGGGCCGCGACGCCGCGCCGGGGCTTCGACGCCTGGCAGGAGTGGGCGAAGCAGCGGGGAGCGAAGGGTCTCGCCTACGTCACCGTGGCCGAGGACGGCGAGCTCGCCGGGCCGGTGGCCAAGAACCTCTCCGACGCGGAACGTGCGGGTCTCGTCGCGGCCGTGGGCGCGTCGCCCGGTGACGCCGTGTTCTTCGCGGCAGGCAAGCCGGCCGAGGCGCGCGCGCTGCTCGGTGCCGCGCGTCTCGAGATCGGCCGCCGCGGTGGCCTGATCGACGAGGAAGCCTGGTCGTTCGTCTGGGTGGTCGACGCGCCGCTGTTCAAGCCGACCGGCGAGGACGACGACGTCGCCGTCGGCGGCGGGTCGTGGACGGCCGTGCACCACGCTTTCACGTCCCCGACGCCGGAGTGGATCGACCGGTTCGAGGAGGACCCGGGCAACGCGCTGGCGTACGCCTACGACATCGTCTGCAACGGCAACGAGATCGGCGGCGGCTCGATCCGTATCCACCGCAAGGACGTCCAGCAGCGGGTCTTCGACATGATGGGCCTCGGCCCTGACGAGGTGCAGCGCCGGTTCGGTTGGTTCCTCGACGCGTTCCAGTTCGGTGCTCCGCCGCACGGCGGCATCGCGTTCGGCTGGGACCGGATCCTCACGCTGCTGACGCGCTCGGAGTCGATCCGCGACGTCATCGCGTTCCCGAAGTCCGGCGGCGGCTACGACCCGCTGACGGGCGCTCCGGCGCCGATCACCGCGCAGCAGCGCAAGGAGGCGGGCGTCGACGCCGCACCCCAGAAGCCTGCTCCGGTGCAGCAGTCCTGACGTGGCCGGGTCCGTCACGGACCTGCCCGGTCGCTGGGGCGCGTCGCCGTACCTGCTGATGGCGCACGGCCGCTCGGTCGTGCGTCGGTCCTGGCAGGACGAGGACGCGGTCGTCGTCGCGCTCGAGGGCCGCCGCGGCGGGGTCGGTCTGGTCGGCCTCGGCCCGCCGGCGGGCGTCGCGCGGCTCCTGACGGAGGCGGCGGTGGCCGACGACGCGGCCGGGTGGTGGTCGGACGTGCAGTGGGCGACCGTCCCGCGGGGCACGTGGGACGCCGTCGGGCGTGGGCGACCGGAGGCGTTCGACGACTGGACGACGCCGTCGGCCTGGGACTGCATGTGGACCGACCAGCCGCTGGTCGGGGTCGATGACCACGACGTCGAGCGGCTCGACCCGGCGCTGCCGCGGGTGCGGGCGGAGGTCACGGACGCGCTCGCGCGCGCCCACCCGACGGCGAGCACGAGCCCGGACGACCCACGGCTGCTCGGTTGGTGGGGCGCCCGGGCGGACGGACGGCTCGTCGCCGTCGTGGGCGCCCTGCGCTACGCGCCCGGGCTGGCGCCCCATCTTGTGTCGCTCGGTGTGGACCCGGCCCACCGCGGTCGTGGTCTGGCGGGAGCGGTGCTGGCGGCCGCCGTGCGCGACGGCCTCGCCGCGGGGACCGAGGTCGGCCCCGCGGCCGTCTGGCTCGGCCTGTACGCGAGCAACGACGTCGCGCGGCGGGTGTACCTGCGCCACGGCTTCGAGCTCGGGCACGAGCTCGAGTCGAGGGACGCGCCAGTCTGAGGAGTGTCACCAGCGCGTCGGCGGGTGCTCCTCGCCGGAGAGGCCGCGATGTCGGGGACGGTCCTCCATAGCGGAGGCGGTCTCCCGTCCGGCGTGCACCTCGGCCTGCATCACCTGTCGGTGGGTACGCCACGCCCGGCGCAGCAGCAGCGCGGCCACGACCCCGTAGGCGCAGAGCGCGAGGAACGTGAGGACCCCGAAGGGGTTGGCCGAACGAGCGCGCAGGAGCGTCACGGCGAGCAGGTACAGCCCGACCACGGCCGCCGCGACGGTGAGCCACTGCGCGCGTGCCAGGGTTGCCTGCCGGGGTGTGGCCCGGGAGCGTGGCCGGTACGCGAGCACGACGGCCAGGACCACCACCACCGGCACCGCGGCCTGCGCGAGCTGGGCGGCGAGGGACGGCATCAGTGGACGAGGCCGAAGCGCTTGTGCAGCCGGCGCAGGGGCCTCGGGGCCCACCAGTTGGCCCGGCCGAGCAGCGTCATCGTGGCCGGCACGAGGAGCATCCGCACGAGCGTCGCGTCGATGAGGACGGCCACCGCGAGCGAGAAGCCGACCTCCTTGATGACCAGGAGCTTGCCGAGGACGAAGCCGACGAAGACCACGATGATGATCGCCGCCGCGGAGGTGATGATGCGCCCGGACCGCTGGAGCCCGACCCGCACGGCGGTGTCGTTGTCCAGGCCCGCGTCGTGCTGCTCCTTGATGCGCGAGAGCAGGAAGACCTCGTAGTCCATCGCGAGGCCGAACGCGAAGGCGAGGACGAGGGCCAGCACGTACGTCTCGATGCCGCCCGTGGAGCGGAACCCGAGGACGTCCTCCAGGTGGCCGTCCTGGAAGGCCCACACGAGGACGCCCACGGTCGCGGCGAGCGAGATGACGTTCGTGAGCAGCGCCTTGATCGGGATCAGGACGGAGCCCGTCATGAGGAACAGGAGGGCGAGCGTCGCGACGGCGACGATGCCGAACGCCCACCCCACCCGGTCGACGAGCGCGTCGACGAAGTCGATCTGGTTGGCGGCCTGGCCGGTGACGACCACCGCGAACGGCGCGTCGACGGCGCGCACCGCGTGCACGACGTCGGACGCCACGGGCCCGCCGGGGTCGGGGGAGTCGGGCCGGACGCCGACGTACACGTACCCGCCGAGCGGGCTGGGCGGGTCCACCGACGCGACGCCCGGCAGATCGGCCAGGCCCGCGCTCCAGGCTGTGACGTCCTCGACGGAGCCGGCCGCGACCACCTCCACGGCGGCGGCCGCCGAGCCGGGGTACTGGCGTGCGATCTCCTCGACGTAGGCGCGCTGGTCCGAGCCCGTCGGCAGGAGCTCGATGGTCGAGTTGCGCAGGGACAGGTCGGCGGCGGGCAGGGCGAGGACGGCCAGCGCGCCCAGCGAGCCGAGCAGCGTCACCCACGGGTGGCGCTGCACCCGTCGCGCGAGGCGGGAGAAGAGCCCTTCGGTCGCGGTGACGTCACCCGTGCGCTCCACGACCGTGCGGACGAGCGGGATGCGGCCGACGAGACCGGGGGTGAGCAGCCTGCGCCCGGCGAGGCGCAGGACCGCGGGCACGAGCGTGAGGGCCGTCGTGAGCGCGACCAGGACCACGAGGGCGCCCGCCGTGCCGAAGGACCGGAGGATCTCCGGCTCGAACACGACCAGGCCGGCCACCGAGATGGCGACCGTGAGCGCGGAGAACGCGACGGTGCGACCGGCCGTGCGCATGGTTGCCCGCAGGGCCTCCTCGACGGCGCCGTCCCCGCGGCGCCGTCGGACCGCCGCGCCGTCGTCGCCGTCGACGAGCCGGTGCAGCTCCTCGCGGAACCGCGACACGATGAGCAGCCCGTAGTCGATCGACAGGCCGAGGCTGAGGATGGTGACGACGTTGATCACGCTCGAGTCCAGGTCCATCAGGTACGACAGGCCGTAGACCGTGCCGAGCCCCGCGGCGATCGAGGCGATCGCGCCGACCATGGGCATGGCGGCGGCGAGGAAGCCTCCGAACACCAGCACCATCACGACCAGGGCCACCGGCAGGGACACGGCCTCGCCGATCCGCAGGTCCGCCTCGACCTGGTCGCGGATCTCCTCGACGATGAGCGACGTGCCGCCGACACGGCCGGTGACCTGCCGACCCGGCGCCGACAGCTCATCGGGAGCGGCCCGCAGGATCCTCTCGACGGACGCGAGCGCCTCGCCGGTCGGGCCCTCGGCCAGGCCGTGCTCGAGCTCGACGACCACGAGGAAGCCGTCGCCGTCAGCGGCCACGAGGGGTGCGGCCGCGGGGCTCGCCGGGCCGTCGGGCAGCACGTAGGGATCGATGACGCTCGTGACGCCCGGGACCGCCGCGAGCCCGGCGTGCAGATGCGCCATCGGGCGCGACAGGTCGGTGGAGCGGGGGTCGACACCCCGCACCGCGAGCGTGAGACTCGCGCCGGTGGTGGACGCCTCGGCGATGAGCGCGTCGCCGCGCGCGCTCTCCGAACCGGGGACGCCGGGCGCCCCGGTCTCGAGCCGCTCGAAGACGGTCTCGCCGCCCACGCCGAGGGACGCCAGGGCGAAGCACGCCCCGGCGGCGACCACCCAGGCCAGGACCGTGATCCGCGGGCGCCGGGCGATCGCGCGGCCGAGGGAGTCGAACACCTCTGCAGCATCCCAGGTTGCGGCCGTCCGGGGCACGTCGATGGGTGAGCAGCCCGCCGGTGAGGCCCGGTGCGGTGTCGGCGTCGGGGCGGGCTCGTAGGCTGCGCGCATGGACCTCTTCGACGCCGCGAGCTCCACTGCCGAGGGGCTGCCCGGGGTCGGGGCGACGGCGCCGCTGGCCGTCCGGATGCGCCCGCGCGCGCTGGACGAGGTGGCCGGGCAGGAGCACCTCCTGGAGGCCGGCTCGCCGCTGCGGCGACTGGTCGAGCCGGCCGACGAGAGGGCGCGTCGCGCGGCGCCGTCCTCGGTCGTGCTCTGGGGGCCCCCGGGGACCGGCAAGACGACGCTCGCCTACCTCATCGCGACGACATCCGGCCGGCGCTTCGTCGAGCTCTCCGGCGTCGCCTCCGGCGTGAAGGACGTCCGCGCGGTCGTCGAGGAGGCGCGGCGCCGGCTGGCCACGGGCGGCGCCGAGACGGTCCTGTTCATCGACGAGGTGCACCGTTTCTCCACGACCCAGCAGGACGCGCTGCTGCCGAGCGTGGAGAACCGCTGGGTGACGCTCGTCGCCGCCACGACGGAGAACCCGAGCTTCTCGGTGAACGCGCCGCTGCTGTCGCGGTCGCTCTTGCTGACGCTGCGCCCGCTGACCGACGACGACATCCGCGGGCTCGCCGGCCGGGCCCTGGCCGACGACCGCGGCCTCGGGGGCGCGGTTCAGCTGACCGTGGAGGCCGAGGCGCACCTGGTGCGGCTGGCGGGCGGTGACGCCCGGCGCGCGCTGACCGTGCTCGAGGCCGCGGCGGGTGCGGCCCTCGAGACCGCGGCCGCCCAGCGCGACGGCGCGGCGTCCGACGCCGCGCCCGCCGTCATCGACCTGGCGACGATGGAGCGGGCCGTCGACGTCGCCGCGGTGCGATACGACCGCGCCGGCGACCAGCACTACGACGTGACCAGCGCCTTCATCAAGTCGATGCGCGGCTCGGACGTCGACGCGGCCCTGCACTACCTGGCGCGGATGGTCGTCGCGGGGGAGGACCCACGGTTCATCGCCCGACGCATCGTCATCGCTGCGGCGGAGGAGGTCGGGCTGGCCGACCCGAGCGCCCTGCAGACCGCCGTCGCCGCCGCCCAGGCCGTCGCGCTCATCGGGATGCCGGAGGCGCGCATCATCCTCGCCGAGGCGGTGGTGCACGTCGCGACCGCGCCCAAGTCGAACGCCTCCTACGTGGCGATCGACCGGGCCATCGCGGACGTCCGGGCCGGCCGGGCGGGCCCCGTGCCGTCGCACCTGCGGGACAGTCACTACGCGGGCGCGGAGCAGCTGGGCCACGGCAAGGGCTATCGCTACGCCCACGACGAGCCGCACGCCGTCGCGCGCCAGCAGTACGCGCCCGACGAGCTCGTCGACACGCAGTACTACGAGCCGTCCGACCGGGGGCACGAGCGTGAGGTCGCCGGCCGGCTCGCGCGCATCCGGCAGATCCTGCACGGCGACGAGGCCCGGTGAGGGCGCCGCGCGCGGTGCGGTAGGATCGACAGGTTGTCCGCCAGCGGACGACGGGCCGCCGCGCGTCGGCGGCCACCTGGGGACCTCAGCCAGCACCACCGAAGGTCGGTCCCACACCCGCCGGGAGCTCCCCGCCGCGGGTCGTGCCACGTCGAACAGGAAGCAGGAGCATGACCAAGGTCACTCGCGCGCGCCGCCAGGTGCGCCTCTCGCGCGCCCTCGGGATCGCGCTGACCCCGAAGGCCGTCCGTCACTTCGAGAAGCGGCCCTACCCGCCCGGCGAGCACGGCCGCGCGCGTCGCCGGACCGAGTCCGACTACGCCGTCCGCCTCCGCGAGAAGCAGCGCCTGCGCGCGCAGTACGCCCTGCGCGAGAAGCAGATGGCGCGCGCCTTCGAGGCCGCTAAGAAGGCCCCCGGCCAGACCGGTGAGAACCTGGTCGAGATCCTCGAGACCCGCCTCGACGCGCTGGTGCTCCGCGCCGGCTTCGCCCGGACGATGCTCCAGGCGCGCCAGGTCGTCGTCCACCGGCACGTGCTCGTCGACGGCAAGATCGTCGACCGTCCGTCGTTCCAGGTGAAGCCGGGCCAGACGCTGCAGATCAAGCCGCGCAGCCAGACGAGCGCCCAGTTCCAGGTCGCCGCCGCCGGCGCGCACCGCGACGTCCTGCCGGCCGTGCCGGGCTACCTGGACGTGCAGCTCGAGAAGCTGTCGGCCGTCCTCACGCGCCGCCCGCTGCGCGCCGAGGTCCCGGTGACCTGCGAGGTCCAGCTGGTCGTCGAGTTCTACTCGCGCTGACCGGCACACCGCTTCGTCCTCGCCACGCCCCGCACCCCCCCGGGTGCGGGGCGTCGGCGTAGGTGGAGCATCGGCCGGAGATCGGTAGTCTCGGGCCGCAGGGCAGCGCAGGAGCAACGAGCTGGAGGGACGCTGATGTCGGTCGGAGACGTCGCAGGGCTGATCGGTGCCGTCGCGTTCGGTGTGCTCGTCGGGTTCCTCGCCCTGCCCCTCATCAAGCTCGGCCGGGTCTTCGACGCCGCGACGCAGTCCGTCAAGGACGTGACCGAGCACACGCTCCCGGTCATCGACGAGACGGCCGCGACGATCGCGGGCACGAACGCCCAGCTCGCGAAGGTCGACACGGTGACCACCGCGGCCGCCGAGATCACCCAGAACGCCTCGGCGCTGACCGCGCTGGTCGCGGCGACCGTCGGCCGACCGCTCATCCGCCTCGCCGCGTTCTCCTACGGCGTGCGGACCGCGCTGGCCGGCTTCACCGAGAAGGTCACGGGCAGGGGCTCCGGGAAGGCCGGAGCCTGATGCGCCGGCTCTTCTGGATGAGCGTCGGCGCCGTCGGCGCCGTCGTGGTCGCCCAACGCGCCCGCACCGCGGTGAAGCGGCTGCCCGACACGGTCACCGAGGCCGTCGCCACGCAGGTCGGACAGGCTGGCCAGCGCGCGTCCTCGGCGCTGCAGGACGCCGTCGGGGCCTTCCGGGTGGCGCGCGCCGAGCGGGAGGCCGAGCTCGTCGCGGCGCTCCTCGTCGAGCCCGAGGGCGGCACCGAGCGTCGTCCGCGGACGAGCCGACCGGACCGGGGGACTCATCCTGGCGAGGCCGCCGCGGACCCGTGGGACGACGACCCCTGGGGCCCCGCCGAGGACGACGAGTAGCCGGCCCGCGCCTCGCCACGAACCCGCCACGCACCGACACGAGCAGGACCCGAGAGGACATCATGCGCACCGCAGAGATCCGCCGCCGCTGGCTGGACTTCTTCGCCGAGCGGGGACACACCGTGGTGCCCTCGTCCTCCCTCATCTCCCCGGACCCGTCGACGCTCTTCACGATCGCAGGCATGGTGCCGTTCATCCCGTACATGCTGGGGCAGCAGGCCGCACCCTGGCCGCGGGCGACCTCCGTCCAGAAGTGCGTGCGCACGCAGGACATCGAGGAGGTCGGCAAGACCACCCGGCACGGCACGTTCTTCCAGATGAACGGCAACTTCTCGTTCGGCGACTACTTCAAGCAGGGCGCGATCGAGTACGCCTGGGAGCTCGTCACGAGCCCGCCGGCCGACGGCGGCTACGGCTTCGACCCGGACAAGATCTGGGTGACCGTCTACCACGAGGACGACGAGGCCGCCGCGCTCTGGCGGAGGGTCGCGGGCCTGCCCGAGGAGCGCATCCAGCGCCGCGGCAAGAAGGACAACTACTGGCACACGGGCCAGCCGGGCCCCGCCGGCCCGTGCTCGGAGATCTACATCGACCGCGGCCCGCAGTACGGGCCCGACGGTGGTCCCGTCGTCGACGAGGACCGGTTCCTGGAGATCTGGAACC
Source organism: Actinomycetes bacterium (assembly GCA_023418375.1). GTDB lineage: Bacteria > Actinomycetota > Actinomycetes > Actinomycetales > Cellulomonadaceae > Actinotalea. The sequence continues at coordinate 18,751 of JAEZZV010000220.1, forward strand.
TCGTCTTCATGCAGTACGCGATCGAGGACGTCCGCGCCAAGGACGACTTCACGATCGTCGGCGACCTGTCGCAGAAGAACATCGACACCGGCATGGGCCTGGAGCGCGTGGCCTACCTGCTGCAGGGCGTCGACAACATGTACGAGATCGACGAGGTCTTCCCCGTCATCGCCGCCGCGCAGGAGCTGTCGGGCAAGCGCTACGGCGCCGACCGCACCGACGACGTGCGGATGCGCGTCGTGGCTGACCACGTCCGCTCGGGCCTCATGCTCATCGGCGACGGCATCACGCCGTCGAACGAGGGACGCGGCTACGTCCTGCGCCGCCTGCTGCGTCGCAGCGTCCGCGCGATGCGCCTGCTCGGCGTGGAGGAGCCGGCACTCCCGCACCTGCTGCCCGTCTCCCGCGACGCCATGGGCGCGTCCTACCCCGAGCTCGTGACCGACTTCGACCGGGTCTCGCGGATCGCGTACGCCGAGGAGGAGGCGTTCCGGCGCACGCTCGCGTCGGGCACGACGATCCTCGACGTCGCCGTCGCGGACGTGAAGAAGGCCGGTGGTACGACGCTGCCGGGCGACCGTGCGTTCCAGCTGCACGACACCTACGGCTTCCCGATCGACCTCACCCTCGAGATGGCGGCCGAGCAGGGGCTGCGCGTGGACGAGGCGGGCTTCCGCGACCTCATGCTCGCCCAGCGCGAGCGGGCGCGCGCCGACGCCAAGTCCAAGAAGGGCGCGCACAAGGCCATGACGGCGCTGCGCGGTCTCGCCGACGCCGGGCCGACGGAGTTCACCGGGTACCACGAGCTCAGCACCGCGTCGACCGTGCGGGGCATCGTGCGTGGCGAGGACCTCGTCGAGGTAGCGGGGGAAGGCGACGTCGTGGACGTCGTGCTCGAACGCACGCCGTTCTACGCCGAGTCCGGCGGGCAGGACTCCGACGCGGGCGTCATCGAGACGGCCGACGGCGGCCTGCTCGAGGTGCTCGACGTCCAGAAGCCCGTGAAGGGCCTCATCGTGCACACGGTGCGCGTCACCAACGGCGAGGTGCGGGCCGGCTCGGAGGTGTCGGCGGAGGTCGACCGCGAGTGGCGGCTCGGTGCGCGCCAGGCGCACTCCGGCACCCACGTCGTGCACGCCGCCCTGCGCGAGGTGCTCGGACCGACGGCCCTGCAGTCGGGCTCCTACAACAAGCCCGGTTACCTCCGGCTCGACTTCGCGTGGAACCAGTCGCTGTCGGCGCAGGCCCGCAGCGAGATCGAGGACGTCGCGAACCGCGCCATCCGCGAGGACCTCCGGGTGAAGTGGCAGTACATGCCGCTGTCCGAGGCACGCGCGTGGGGTGCGATCGCCCTGTTCGGCGAGACGTACGACGAGACCAACGTGCGCGTAGTGGAGATCGGCGGCCCGTGGTCGCGCGAGCTCTGCGGCGGCACGCACGTCGACCACTCCAGCCAGATCGGCCTGGTCGCCCTCACGGGCGAGTCCTCGGTCGGTTCGGGGTCGCGCCGCGTCGAGGCCCTCGTCGGCCTGGAGGCGTTCCACCACCTCGCCCGCGAGCGCGCCCTCATGGCGACGGTCACGGAGGCCCTCAAGAGCCGCCCCGAGGACGTCCCGGAGCGCGTCGCCGGCCTGCTCGCGCGGCTGAAGGACGCCGAGAAGGAGCTCGCCGGCGTGCGCCGGGAGCGGCTCCTGGCCTCGGTCCCCGCGGTCGTCGCGAAGGCGTCGCCCGCCGGCCTGGCGCGTGTCGTCGCGCACGACGCCGGGCCGGTCGCCGCGGCTGACGACCTGCGCACGCTCGCCCTCGAGGTCCGTGGCCGGCTGGGTGAGGAGCCCGCGGTCGTTGCCGTCGGTGGCGTCGCAGGTGAGCGGCCTGTGGTCATCGTCGCCACGAACGCGGCGGCCCGCGGCGCAGGCCTTCGGGCCGGCGAGCTCGCGCGCACGGCTGCCGGGGTGCTCGGCGGTGGCGGCGGAGGCAAGGACGACGTCGCGCAGGGCGGTGGGGCCGACGCGGCCCTGCTGGGCCCTGCCCTCGAGGCCCTCGTCGCCGCCGTCGCCGGCGGTGGGCGTGCCTGACGCCGTCGGGAGCGAGGCCGGTAGCCCGCTCGCGCGGGGGGTGCGGCTCGGGGTCGACGTCGGAGACGTGCGGATCGGGGTCGCGCGCAGCGACCCGGACGGCCTTCTCGCGACGCCCGTCGAGACGGTCCGTCGGGACGCGGAGCACGGCACCGACGTCGCGCGACTCGTGGAGATCGTGTGCGAGTCGGGTGCGGTGGTCGTGTACGTGGGCCTGCCGCGGACGCTCGGGGGCCAGGAAGGGTCGGCAGCGGCGGCGATCCGCACCTATTGTGGTGCGCTGGCGCAGGCGGTCGCTCCCGTGACGGTGCGGCTCGTGGACGAGCGGCTCAGCACGGTCAGCGCCCACCAGGCGCTTCATGCGTCCGGTCGGCCCGGACGCCGGCATCGAGCCGTGGTCGACCAGGCCGCGGCGGTAGTGATCCTGCAGTCCGCGATCGACGCGGAACGCACGTCGGGGGGACGGGTGGGCGAGGTCGTAGGCCTCGCCACCGGGGGCGAGCGGGGAGAGGACGAGCTGGGCGGGGCCGAGAGCCCGCCCCGCGACGGAGGGACCGAGCGGATGGACAGCACGAGGAGCGGGGAGGCGGCGCGATGAGCGACCTGTTCCTGGACGAGATCGTCCAGCCCGATGCGCCCCGCGACCACGGTGGCCGGTCGGCCCGCCGCGCCGACCGGGCCGAGCGTGACCGTCGTCGCCGCCAGCGTCGCCGCAAGAACACGACGGCCCTCGTGGTGGTGCTCGTCGTGCTCGTCGGAATCGGCGTGGCCGTCTGGAAGCTGGGCATGCCGCTCATCGACGACCTGCGCGGCACGCCCGAGGCGAGCACCGACGACTACCCGGGGCCTGGGCAGGGTGAGGTCGAGGTCGTCATCCCGGGGGGCGCCACCGGCGCGGCCATGGCGACGATCCTGGTCGAGGCCGACGTCGTCGCGAGCGCCGGAGCCTTCACCGACGCGTTCGCCGCCAACCCGGACGCCCCGAGCATCCAGCCCGGGACCTACCGCCTGCAGGAGAAGATGCGTGCCGCCGACGCCGTGGCGGCCCTGGTCAACTCCGAGAACCGCGTCGTCACGCGCGTCACGATCCGAGAAGGCCTGCGCGTGGGCCAGACACTGGAGAAGCTGTCCTCGGTGACGACCATCCCCGTCGAGGAGTTCCAGGCGGCCATGGCCGACCCCACGGCGCTCGGGCTTCCCGCCGAGGCCGGCGGGAACTACGAGGGCTGGCTGTTCCCGGCGACCTACTCGTTCGAGCCGGGACAGACGGCCGCTCAGATGCTCCAGGCCATGATCGCCAAGACCGTCAGCGTCCTGGACGCGCGAGGCATCGCCCCGGCCGACCGCCAGCGGGTGCTCATCCTCGCCTCGATCGCCGAGGGCGAGGCCCGCACGGCCGAGGACCGCGCCAAGGTCGTCCGAGGCGTGTTCAACCGCCTCGACATCAACATGCCGCTGCAGATCGACGCGACCGTCGCGTACGGCCTGGGCATCAACGGCAAGGACCTCACGCTCGACCAGACGAGCCCCAACGCGACGGACAACCCGTACAACACGTACGCGTACCTGGGGCTCCCGCCGGGGCCGATCAACTCGCCCGGTGAGGTGTCCATCGACGCCGCGCTCGCGCCCGCGGACGGGCCGTGGCTGTTCTGGGTCACCGTGAACCCGGAGACGGGCGAGACGCTGTTCGCCGAGACCAACGCCGAGCACAACGCGAACAAGGCGCTGCTCCGCGAGTGGGAAGAGGCGAACGGGGCCGACGCCTAGACCGGTGCGCGCCGCCGTCCTGGGGCACCCGATCGCCCACTCGCTGTCGCCGGTGCTGCACCGCGCTGCCTACGCGGCGCTCGGGCTGGGCTGGACGTACGACGCCGTCGACGTCACGGAGGAGAGCCTGCCTGCGTTCGTCCGTGCTCTCGACGGGACGTGGGCGGGCCTCAGCCTGACCATGCCGCTGAAGCAGGCGGTGCTGCCGCTGCTGGACCACGTCGAGCCGCTGGCCGGCGTCGTCGGCTCGGTGAACACCGTGGTCGTGCAGCGCGGTGGTGCCCGACCCTCGCTCGTCGGCGCCAACACGGACGTGCACGGGATCGTCGCCGCGCTCACCGAGGGTGGCGCGCGCGCCGAGGCGGCGGGATCCGGCAGCGCCTCCGCGCTGGTCCTGGGCGCGGGGGCGACGGCCGCCTCGGCGCTGGCCGCGCTGGCCCAGCTCGGCGTCACCGCCTCGACCGTGCTGGCGCGCTCGATCGCCCGGGCCGGGGGGACGATGCGCGCCGCGACGCGGATGGGCGTCGACGCGGCGATCCGGACGATCACGCCGCTCGAGCGGACCGTCGAAGCGCTTGCGCGGGCCGATCTGGTCGTGTCCACGCTCCCCCCGGGGGCGGCGGACGAGCTCGCCGGGCTCCTCGGCGCCGGAGTCCGCGTCCACGGAACCCTGCTCGACTGCGCGTACACGCCCCGGCCGACGGCGCTGGTCGCGGCCTGGCGGGCCGCCGGCGGCAGCGCGGTGACGGGGGAGCGGATGCTGCTCCACCAGGCAGGCGAGCAGGTCCGCCTCATGACGGGCGAACGTGCGCCGCTCGCGGCGATGGACGAGGCGCTCGCGGAGGCGCTCGTCGGCGGGAACCCGGGCGCGGCCGGTCGTTGAGGCGCCCGTGGACCCCTGCTAGGTTCCGGTCAGAACGGTGCGGACCCGGTCGATCCGGGCATCCGACGTCGTCGGCAGGCAGGGGGAGCCATGGCCAGTTCCGTCCTTCGCGCCCTCGGGGCGCTCGTCCTCGCGTCGTCGGCGGCGCTCGGTGGTGCGACCGCCGTGGCGGGTGCACCCGTCGCCCCCGGCGGCCCCCTCGGTGACCCCGGCCGGACGTTGAGCGCCGCGGGTACGGTGCGCGCCTCGTTCATCAGCGACGCGTGCACCCGCACGGTGCTCAGGTACGGCTCGAAGGGCCAGTGCGTCGTCCAGGTGCAGCTCACGCTGAACGTGCTGTTCGGCGAGGGGCTGGCCCTGGACACCTCCTACGGCCCCGCGACGACCGCGGCGGTGTACCGGGTCCAGGCGCGCTACGGCCTGCCGTACGACGGCATCTGCGGTCCGCGCACCTGGGCGGCGCTCCAGTGGGCGCTCGACCGGGCCCGGAGCGGCCTGCCGTACTGAGGTCGGTGCTCCGGCGGCCGCGTGCGATCATGGGGTTGACCTGCACGCGGGCGTACGGGCGGTGCTTCAGGGGGGCGCCCTGCCTGCCGATAGTTACGGTGCGCGACCGCACCCGGCCGGAAGGACCCCCCACGTGAAGCAGCTCGGAGACATCCTCCTGGAGGAAGGCCTCGTCACCGAGGGTCAGCTCATGGCCGCCCTCGACGAGCAGGTCAACCGTGGCGAGTCGCTCGGTCGGGTGCTCGTCGAGATCGGGATGCTCAGCGAGGCGCAGCTCGTGCAGGCGCTCGCGCGCCAGGTCGGGATGGACTTCGTCGAGCTGAGCGACTACCCGGTCGACCGCGCCGCCGTCGTCATGCTGCCCGCGACCGTCTGCCGTCGGTACACGGTCCTGCCGGTGGCCTTCCAGGACGGCGCGCTCATCCTCGCGATGTCGAACCCCGGCAACGTCGTCGCCGTCGACGACGCACGGACCATCTCCGGCCTGCCGGTGCGCCCCGTCGTCGCCACGCACGACGACCTGCTCGGGGCGATCGACAGGTACTGCCGCGCCGACGACGAGATCGACGAGCTCGCGACCGCGCTGGAGGAGGAGACCTCCGGTCCGGCGGCCCTCGACATCTCCCAGGTCGGCGACTACGTCGAGGACGACGCGCCGATCGTCCGCTTCGTGAACCTCCTGGTCACGCAGGCGATCCAGGACCGCGCGTCCGACATCCACGTCGAGCCCGGCGAGCACGACGTCATGGTGCGCTACCGGATCGACGGTGTGCTCCACGAGATGCAGCGGGCGCCGAAGCAGGTCCAGTCGGGCGTCATCTCTCGTCTGAAGATCATGAGCGACATCGACATCGCCGAGAAGCGCAAGCCGCAGGACGGCCGCATGTCGGTCACGCACAACGGTCGCAAGATCGACCTCCGCGTGGCGACCTTGCCCACCGTGTGGGGCGAGAAGGTCGTCATGCGTATCCTCGACAACTCCACGGCGAGCCTCGACCTGCGCGAGCTGTCCTTCCTCGACGACAACCTCGAGGTGTACCGGGACTCCTACACCAAGCCGTACGGCATGATCCTCGTCACCGGGCCCACCGGCTCGGGCAAGTCGACGACCCTCTACGCGACGCTCAACGCCGTGTCCCGGCCCGAGATCAACGTCATCACCGTCGAGGACCCGGTCGAGTACCGGCTGCCGCGCATCAACCAGGTCCAGGTGAACCCGAAGGCCGGCCTGACCTTCGCCAGCGCGCTGCGCTCGATCCTGCGATCCGACCCCGACGTCGTGCTCATCGGTGAGATCCGCGACCACGAGACCGCGCAGATCGCGATCGAGGCGGCGCTCACGGGTCACCTCGTGCTCTCGACGCTGCACACCAACGACGCGCCGAGCGCGGTGACCCGCCTCATCGAGATGGGCATCGAGCCGTTCCTCGTCGGCTCCGCACTGGACTGCGTCGTGGCCCAGCGGCTCGCCCGACGCCTGTGCAGCAAGTGCAAGGAGCCGTACACGCCGTCCGAGGTCGAGCTCATCGCCGCGCGCTTCCCGTGGAGCCCGGGCGAGGAGATGCCGATCCTGTACCGGCCGGCCGGGTGCAGCGCATGCTCGCGAACCGGCTACAAGGGCCGCATGGCGCTGCACGAGGTCATGCGCGTCACCGAGGACATCGAGCGCCAGGCCGTGGCGCACGCGTCGGCCGCCGAGATCGGCACGACGGCGCGGGACCAGGGCATGGTCAGCCTGCGCGATGACGGCTGGACGAAGGTGCTCCTGGGGGAGACGTCCGTCGAGGAGATCCTTCGCGTCGTCGCATGATCGACCCGCCGCTCGCGGCTCAAGTGGTCCGGACGGGTGACCGATATACCCCACGTCACGTCCGCCCGTGCTGATCGAAGGGCCTCTTGTGAGCGAGTACCAAACAGCGCCGCGCCCGATCCCGGAGATGCCGCCTCCCGGCGTGCAAGGCGGGTGGCGCCCTGGAGCCGGCGGGCCGACGCCGCAGCCCACACCGCCGCCGGTCCCGCTCCGGGCGCCGCAGGGCCCTGCCCCGTCGGCGATCCCCGCGCCCGCGGGTGCGGACGGCCAGGCATACCCCCCGACGCCGCCGCCGGTCGCACGACAGGTCCCGCCAGTACCGGCCGGACAGTCGTACGCCCAGACCCTCGCGGCGCCGGTCCAGCCGAGCGCGACGTCCCCGAGCACCACGCCACCGCGTCCCGCGAGTGCACTCTCCGCCGGGCGCACCGCGCCGCAGCAGCCCCCGGCGCGGTCGAGCGCGTCGACGGGTCGTCGGCTCGGCATGGGCGACGCCCTCGGCGACGACGACCTCAGCCTGGACGACGCACTGCGCGAGATGATCCGGTTGGGGGCCTCCGACCTCCACCTGACTTCGGGAGCACCGCCGACGGTGCGGATCGACGGTCGTCTCGTGCCCCTCGAGAGCTACCCGAACCTGTTGCCCGACCAGATCCAGCGCACGGTGTACCAGGTGCTGACGCAACGGCAGCGCGAGGCGTTCGAGGAGGAGCTCGAGCTCGACTTCGCGTACGCCGTTCGTGGCGTCGCACGGTTCCGGGTGAACCTCTACCAGCAGCGCGACGCACTGGGTGCGGCGTTCCGGGTCATCCCCTACGAGATCAAGCCACTCGAGGAGCTCGGAGTCCCGCCTGTCGTCGCGAACTTCGCGAACCTGCCCCGAGGCCTGGTCCTCGTCACGGGCCCCACCGGCTCGGGCAAGTCGACGACCCTCGCATCGATCATCGACCTTGCGAACCGCACGCGGAACGACCACATCATGACCGTCGAGGACCCGATCGAGTTCCTGCACCGGCACAAGAAGTCGCTGATCAACCAGCGTGAGGTCGGCGCGGACACACTCTCGTTCGCGAACGCCCTCAAGCACGTCCTGCGGCAGGATCCGGACATCATCCTTGTGGGTGAGATGCGGGACCTTGAGACAATCTCGGTCGCCCTCACCGCCGCGGAGACCGGGCACCTCGTGTTCGCGACGCTGCACACGCAGGACGCCGCCCAGACCATTGACCGCATCATCGATGTGTTCCCCTCGCACCAGCAGGCCCAGGTCCGCACCCAGCTCGCAGGTGCGATCCAGGGCGTCGTATGTCAGGCGTTGTGCAAGCGGGCCGACGGGCCGGGCCGAGCCGTCGCCACCGAGGTCATGATCGCAACCCCGGCGATCCGTAACCTGATTCGCGAGGGCAAGAGCCACCAGATCTACTCGGCCATGCAAGCTGGCGCTCAGCAAGGCATGCACACGCTCGACCAGCACCTGGCTGAGCTCGTCAAGGCGGGTCGCATCAGCTACGAGCAGGGCCTCGAGAAGTGCCACCACGTCGCGGACTACAACCGCCTCACTGGCAGGATGGCCTCGGGAGGCGGTGGATCCTCTCTAGGCGCCATGACCGGTGGCGACCCGATGGGCGCGGTAACGCTCTCAAGCCAGCAGGCGCCGACCTACGGGATCGGGGGCTGACGATGGCCACAACCACGAAGTCGTTCGAGTACGCGGTCCGGGACAAGACCGGCAAGGTCGTGCGGGGCCGCATCGAGGCGTCGAACCAGGCGGCGGTGGCCAACCGGCTCCGGACCATGGGCATGGCGCCCATCTCGATCAACGAGGTGCAGACCACCGGGCTCCAGCGCGAGATCACCATCCCGGGCTTCGAGAAGAAGGTGAAGCTCAAGGACTTGGCCGTGATGTCGCGCCAGATGGCCACGATGGTCTCGTCTGGCCTCTCCCTGCTGCGGACGCTGGCGATCCTCGCCGAGCAGACGGAGAACCCGGCATTGGCGAAGGTCCTGACGCAGGTGCGCAACGACGTCGAGACCGGTCGTTCCCTCTCGTCGTCGATGTCCAAGCACAAGGAGGCCTTTCCGCCGCTCATGATCAACATCATCCGAGCCGGCGAGACAGGTGGCTTCCTCGAGAAGTCCCTCCTCGGCGTGGCGGACAACTACGAGTCCGAAGTCAAACTGCGGGCGACCATCAAGTCGGCCATGACCTACCCCGTGGTCGTGTTCTTCATCGCCATCCTGGCAGTTGTGGGCATGCTGCTGTTCATCGTGCCCGTGTTCCAGAACATGTTCGAGGGGCTCGGCGGGGAGCTGCCCTGGGCGACCCAGTTCCTCGTCGACCTCAGCGCCGTCATGAAGTGGCTGGCACCCGTTCTCGTGGTCGCCGCCGTCGCCTTCGCCGCATGGTGGAGCAAGCACAAGAACGACGACTCCATCCGCGCGCGGGTAGATCCGGTCAAGCTCAAGCTTCCGGTGTTCGGCAAGCTCTTCCAGAAGGTCGCGATCGCGCGTTTCAGCCGCAACTTCGGCACGATGATGGGCGCGGGTGTGCCCATCCTCCAGGCCCTGGACATCGTCGGCGAGACGAGCGGCAACTACCAGATCGAGAAGGCCGTGAAGCAGGTCCAGGAGAGCGTCCGGACCGGGCAGTCGCTCGCCGGGCCACTCGCGGAGCACGCGGTCTTCCCGCCGATGGTCGTGCAGATGATGGCCGTCGGTGAGGACGCCGGCGCGCTGGAAACGATGCTCGACAAGATCTCCCAGTTCTACGACGAGGAGGTCCAGGCGACGACCGAGCAGCTCACGTCCCTGATCGAACCGCTGATGATCGTGGTCCTGGGCTCGGTCATCGGTGGCATGATCGTCGCCCTGTACATGCCGATCTTCTCTGTCATGGAGCTCGTCCAGTGACCCGCTGGGCCGACCGGGTGAGGTTTCCCGCGACGGCTGGGCCGACCGGGTGAAGTTTCCCGCGACGGCGCGGACGGCGCTCAAGTCCGCTCACGGCGGCGTCGATGACAGTGACGGAGCCGCCCCTGGCGGTGCCACTTCCCACTTGAATCGGACAACGAAGGAGAGCGCAATGGTCGCTCGGGTTCGTAAGGCGATGGAGGAGAAGGAGCAGGGCTTCACGCTCGTCGAGCTCCTCGTCGTCGTCATCATCATCGGTATCCTCGCGGCGATCGCGATCCCGATGTACCTCAACCAGCAGAACAACGCTCACAACTCGGCTGTCAAGGCCGACCTCCACAACGCTGCGACGCACGTCGCGTCCGAGCTCGTCGCGGGCACCGCTGCCGCCTCGATCACCATCCCGGCGAACCTCTGGTCGGACAGTGTCACTGGCCCTGGCACCATCACCTGGGGCAGCGGCAACCCGCCGTCGACGTTCACCATCCAGGCGACATCGAAGGGCGGCCCGACGTACACGATCGACCAGACGGGCTCCATCACACCGTGACCTCGTCTGAGGCGTGACCGCGGGGGGTGTCGTGGCCGACGGCCGCGGCACCCCACGCGGGTGTTCGCAGGCACAAGGAGGAGGTGGACCGCAGTGCAGCAGTCGGAGGATGGCTTCGGCCTTGTCGAGGTGCTCATCTCGATGGTCATCTTCGGCTTCATCGCTGCCGCCTCCATCCCGCTGTTCATCACCTCGATCCAGGTGTCGGCGCGCAACTCGAGCATCGCGCACGCGACGCAGATGGTGAACGAAGGCATCGAGGTCGCCCGCGCCGCCGCGCAGACGGGCGACTGCACAGTCATCTCGACCCGGCTAGCCGCCCTGGCAGACGGCACGGATCCGCGCGGGATCCCGTTCGACGTGCAGGGCTCGATGACGAACTGCAACCCGGCGTCCGCGACGAACCTCGCGACCGTGACGGTGACCGTGACCACCACGGCCGACGGCTTCGGGTCCCCGGTCGCCACGGCGACCACACAGGTCTTCGTCAAGCTGGGGCCGTGATGCGCGCGCTGAGATCCCGGCTGGCCAGGGCAGCCGACGGTGATGACGGCATCACGCTGGTCGAGCTCATCGTCTACTCGATCATCCTCGCGTTCGTCCTCGCGATCGTCGGCGCGCTCCTCATCAACGGTTTGACGACGCAGCGAGACGTCCGTGACCGGACCGAGGCGACCAACACAATTCAGAACGCGTTCGCCGCGGTCGAGCGGTCGGTACGGAACTCCGGCGGCGGGTTCATCGACGGCGGAGGGACGCTGCTCGTCGTCCGTGAGCGCATCGCCGCGAGCACGACCAACGCCGACAGGTGGCGCTGCGCAGGCTACTTCCTCGACGAGTCGACGGGCGACCTCCGCCGGGTCCTCGACAGCACCGGCACCACGACTGCGGCCGCACTGGCCGCCGCTAACCCCGCGACGATCGCCTCAGCGTGGGACGTCCTGCTGCCGGATGCATCGCGGATCGGCACGACGCGCGCGTTCGGCCCGGCCGATGGAGCGCTGGCCGAGTACTCGACCGTCGAACTGTCCCTGCGCGCCGCGACCGGCCCAAATCAGAAGCCCGTCGAGCTCTCGACCTCGGCCGTCCTGCGTCCGCAGTCGGGCTCGAGCCTGATGTGCTGGTGAACATGCCCGCGTCCGTCCGGGCGAATCCGCAGCAAGACCGTGGCGGAGCCCGTCGTCAAGCAGAGAGAGTAGGGTCCGTGGCTCGGATCAGGCGGTCCGTCCGTCGCAGGCTTGATGCCGCCGGACGTGACGAAGGCGCGGCGATGGTCGCGGTACTCGGCATCATGATGGTGATGGCGATCCTGACCGCCACCGTCACGTCGATGACGCTGTTCAACAGCGAGCACACCGTGGAGACGCGGAGCGGGGTGAGCGCTCAGGCCGCTGCGGACGCCGGCCTCGACCGCATCCTGAGTCAGCTCGACGGCAAGAGCTTCGGCCAGCTGGGCACCGTCTGCTCTCAGATGGTGACGGTGACGGGGATCCCTGTTGAGGTCACGACGCGGTACGCGCTGTCGACGGGCGGCTCGGTCGCCTGCCCCTCGGCTGCGCAGGGCCCCTACGTCTCCGGGCTGACCGTCACCTCGACGGCACGGGTGGCGCCGACGATCGGCGACCCGGTCGAACGGACCTCCGTGCTGGAGCTGCTGCCGACTCCTCCGCAGATGGGCCTCGACCACGCGATCTTCGGTGAGTCCTCGCTCAACATCACCAACAACTCCCAGATCAACGCGTCCGCTCCTGGCGCCGACGACGCGCACGTCTACACCAACGGCGGGCTCGCCTGCAGGACGCAGGCGGGGATCCAGGGTGAGGTCTACGCGGCGCAGGGCGACGTCCTGCTCGAGGACAACTGCAAGATCGCGAGCGCGGTGTGGGCCCGCGGCTCGGTGACGATGAAGTCGAACACGGTGGTCGACGGGGACGTCTACGCGGCGTCGGACGCGGCCCAGTGGGCCGTCTCGCTCGACAACAACAACGCCCGGGTGAACGGGAGCATCCTCACCAACGGTGGTGTCAGGATCTCCGACGGTACCCACCAGGTGTCCGGATCGGTCTTCGCACGCACCGGCGAGATCGGCCTGTGGAACGGCGCAGACATCGGCGGCAGCGCCTATGCGCGGGGCAACATCAGCCTCCGCAACGGCTCCGTCATCGGGCGGGACGCGCTGTCGCTCAGCGGGTCCTTCTCGTACGAGAACGACAACAACAAGGTGACCGGAGACGCGAGGGCCGGCGGCACCATCCCGCCTCGGGTGAACGGCAGGTTCACCGTCGGTGGCGCCGTGCAGGAGAACCAGGCGGGTCTGGTCTTCCCGTCGGCGGTGAACCCGTCGGCCCTGTTCCCGGCCGGCGTCGGGTTCCCGACGCAGATCATGCCCCCGGCGCGTGAGGCATTCCCGCGGATCCTCGCCAACGAGAGCGACCTCGCGCTCTGGCAGGCGGCCGGGTGGGACGTCCTGACGTTCAACGGCGTGTGCGGCGAGAGCGTCATGACCGAGATCAAGAAGAACCGCCCGACCAAGACGATGCTCGTCTTCGAGGGTTGCACCTCGCCGATCGCACTCAACAGCAACGCGACACCTCTGAACAACCACCGGGCGATCGTCTCCGAGAGCGGCTTCACCTCGCAGAACAACATGAACTTCTCGGTGCAGGGCAACGGGATGTACTACCTGTATCTCATCCAGCCGGCCTACTCCGCGGGCATCACCTGGACCGCCGATCCTGCGACGGGTCAGCTCAAGCCGAGCTGCCCGGCGTCCATCGAGAGCAACATCGACAAGTTCAAGCCGGACGACGTGCACGTGCTCATCTACAGCCCGTGCAAGTTCACCTGGCTCAACATGCACCCGAACATGGAGACGTACAACGGCCAGATCTACGCCGGCCAGCTGTCCTTGCCGCCGTCGTTCAAGCTGACCATGTCGCAGGTCCCGGTTCCGGGCTTGAGCGACGGCACCCCCAACCCGGCGTCGCCGGCCAACATGGTGCTGCAGTCGCGCTACGACGTCCCGAGCTGAGGTGCTGCCCGGAACGACGCAAGACGGTCACGGCGTCACCTCTAGGGTGGCGCCGTGACAGGTGTGCTGGTCCTCGCGGGCGTGCTCGGCCTCGCCGTGGGGTCGTTCCTGAACGTGGTCGTCTGGCGTGTCCCACGGGGCGCGTCGGTCGTCGCGCCGCCGAGCGCCTGCCCGCGGTGCGGGGCCCGCATCCGCCCCTGGGACAACGTTCCGCTGGTCTCATGGCTGGTCCTGCGCGGCCGTTGCCGTGACTGTGCCGCACCGATCAGCGTCCGCTACCCGGTCGTGGAGGCCGCCACCGGCACACTGTTCGTGCTGACGACGCTGCGGTTCGGCGTCGCGCCCGAGCTGCTGGCGTACCTCTACGTCGCGGCGGTCGGAATCGCGCTCGCGCTGATCGACCTCGACGTGCATCGGCTCCCTGACCGCATCGTGCTCCCGTCCTACGGCGTGCTCGCGGTTCTCCTGCTCGTCGGGTCGTGGGGGAGCGGTGACCTCACCGCTCTCGGCCGGGCCGCGATGGGCGGCGTCGCCCTTTGGCTCCTGTACTTCCTCCTCGCCCTGGCCAAGCCGGGCGCGATGGGCTTCGGCGACGTGAAGCTGGCCGGCCTGCTGGGCGCGGCACTGGCGTGGGTCGGCTGGGGCGCCCTCGTCGTGGGGGCCTTCGCCGCCTTCCTCCTCGGCGGGCTCTACGGCGTCGCCATGATGGTGGCCGGGCGGGCGACCCGACGCTCGCGGGTGCCGTTCGGCCCCTGGATGGTGCTCGGTGCGTTCGTCGGTGTCGGGTTCGGCGAGTCCATCTGGAGCGCGTACCTGGGACTCGTCCTCTGATCGACGGGCCCTGGCGGGTGCCGCGAGCGGCCGCCGCCTGTCGCCCGCACGGCGGCGCTACACGCGCCGGCATCTTCCTCGTCCCGCGGCTCAAGCGCGCACGTCGGACGCCCGATAGCAGGTGTGGAGGTGCCGAACGCGCACCGAAGTGGACGAAGGGAACGCCGTGGCCAAGGGTGGTGTCATCGGCCTCGACATCGGCACGACGGCCGTGCGGGCCGCAGAGGTTGAGTTCGCGGGGGGAAGCCGACAACCCACGCTCGTCCGCTACGGCGAGGTGCCATTGCCCTCCGGGGCGGTGCGAGACGGCGAAGTGGCCGACGCGCCTCCCGTCGTGGATGCCCTCAAGCGGCTCTGGGCGACCGCCAAGCTCTCCCGGCGCGAAGTGAACATCGGCGTCGGCAGCCAGCGGGTCGTCGTCCGCGAGCTCACCGTGCCGAGGATGCCGATGGACCAGGTCCGGGCGTCGCTGCCCTTCCAGGTCCAGGAGCTCCTGCCCATGCCGGTGGAGGAGGCCCTGCTCGACTTCTACCCAACCGCGGAGCGGGAGGGGCCCAACGGGCCGGCCCTGCACGGCATGCTCGTCGCCGCGACGCGCGACACGGTCAACGCCAACCTCATGGCTGTCGAGTCGGCGGGGCTCCGACCACGGATGGTGGACCTCAGCTCCTTCGCCCTCGTCCGCGCCCTCGTGCACGGTGACCTCGCCGAACGGACAGTGGCGATCGTGGAGGTCGGCGCGCGCGTGACTCACGTGGTCGTCACGGCCCGGGGCGTCCCGCGGCTCGTCCGGATCCTTGCCACGGGCGGGGAGAACGTGACCGCCGCGGTCGCAGGCGCACTGGGTGTCGCGGCCATGGAGGCCGAGGAGATCAAACGGCAGGTCGGCTTCGGGTTCGCCGTGGCACCCGCGCTCGCCCCCGCGAGCGAGGCGGTGAGGGCCGTCGTCGGCCCGCTCGTCGAGGCGGTGCGCAACACCTTCGTCTACTACGCGAGCAACAACCCCGGTGCGGGCATCGAGGCGATCTGCCTGACCGGGGGCGGCGCGCAGCTTCCGGGTCTCGGCCAGGCGTTGTCGAGCGCGAGCCGTCTCCCCGCGGCCTACGGCGACGCACTGCTCGGGGTCCGGCTGGGCAAGACGCTGTCCAGCGACCAGATGCGCGCGTCGGGAGCGCTCATCGCGCTGCCCGTTGGACTTGCGAGTGGGGTGGCGGCGTGAAGGCCCGCGACGTGGGAGGTCTGGGTTCCCAGCCTCAGGTGAACCTGCTTCCGCCCGAGATCCGGTCCGCACGCGGGCTTCGGGTGGTCCAGCGGCTGCTGGGGCTCGGACTGCTGGTGGTACTCGGTCTGGTCGGTCTGGGGTACCTGTACGCGGCCAACGAGGCGCGCGGCGCAGAGGACGACCTTGAGGCAGCCCGCGGGGAGACGACACGGCTCCTCGCGGAGCAGGCCCAGTACATGCCGGTCACCGAGGTGCTCGACCAGCTGACGGCCATGGACGTCGCCCGCCGTCTCGCGATGGTGAGCGAGATCCCGGCCGCCCTCTATCTCGGGGCCATCAGCGCGGTGACGCCGCCCGGGGTCACGATCGAGAGCGTCACGTACACCGGGTCGTCTCCGATGGTCCTCGCGCCGGTACCGGCCAATGCTCTGGTCGAGCCGGGGGTCGGCGAGATCGACATCGTGGGCCGTGCGCCGATGCCCGTGGACACCGTCGCCTGGGCCAGGGCGCTGAACTCGATCCCTGGCCTGCGCGACGCGTGGGTCGAGGCGACGAACGTCTCCGGCACCGACGAAGTCAGCTACCTCGTCGTCACCGCGTCGGTGACTGTCGACGAGAGCGCCCTCACCGACCGGTTCGGGTCGCTCACCACGCCCGGCGAGACGACTGAGGACGGTGACGCGTGATGGGTGCCTCGAAGACTACGTACTGGGTGATCGGTGCCGCGCTCGTGGCGCTGGCGATGCTCGGCGGAGGCTGGGTCCTGCTCGTCCAGCCGCAGCTCGCTGCGGCGAACGACACCCGGTCGGAGACTGCCGCGGTCGAGGAGCAGAACCGCGTCCAGCAGGAGCAAGTCGACGCGCTGCGCGTGCAGTTCGACAACATCGAGACGTACAAGGCGGAGCTCGAGTCGCTCCAGGAGCAGATGCCTCCCGACGACGGTACCGTCGAGTTCCTGGAGGCCGTCGGCGCGCTCGCCGAGCAGAACGGTCTCGTCGTGACCGCGACGACCACCGCCGGCGGCGAGCCAGTGGTTCCCCTCGAGACCGCGGAGGCGCCCGCGCAGCCCCCTGCTGATGACAGCGTTGTGGAGGCCGCCGACGACGCGGCGGAGGCGACCGACGAGCAGACGGAGGCGACGGAGCCGGCGGGCACCGCCCCGGCACCGGCGGACCCGGTGACGGGCGCCATCGAAGGGCTCGTGTCGATCCCCGTGTCCGTGTCCGTGCTCGGCCCGGCGGAGAGCGCACGGGCCTTCGCGGACGCGCTGCAGAGCGGTCTGCCTCGGCTCCTGCTGGTGGAAATCCTCACGACCGTGGCACAGCCAGAGGCAGACGCCGCGGAGGGCCGACCGGCCACTGTCCTGGGTGATGTCGAGCTGACCATCAGCGGCTACCTGTTCGTGTTTCGCGACGTGACGCCGGAGGCTCCGGAACCCGGGACCGACGAGAGCGCCGAACCCGCTCCGCTGCCGCAGCCGAGCGGCGTGAACCCGTTCGCGCCGAACGCTCGCGACTCGTAGACGACGTCGCCGCAGGTCTCCGCGAGAGCCCGCACACCACCGGCCCGCGTCCGTCGCCCGGACGCGGGCCGGTGTGCATGACGGCCCGTGGAAGGATGGCCGCATGCTGCGCTGGCTGACGTCCGGGGAGTCCCACGGCCCCGCCCTGGTCGGTGTGCTCGAGGGCCTGCCCGCGGGCGTGCAGGTCACCACGGGCGACCTCACCGCCGCCCTTGCGCGACGGCGGCTCGGCTACGGCCGTGGGGCCCGCATGAGCTTCGAGACGGACGAGGTCCGCGTCCTCGGCGGTGTGCGGCACGGCCTGACGCAGGGCGGGCCGATCGCCGTCGAGATCGGCAACGCCGAGTGGCCCAAGTGGGTCGACGTGATGTCCGCCGACCCGGTGCCGCCCGAGGCCCTGACGGTCGACGCCGGCACCGGCGACGTGCGGGAGGTCGCCCGCAACCGCCCGCTCACCCGGCCGCGTCCTGGTCACGCGGATCTCGTCGGCATGCGCAAGTACGGGTTCGACGACGCACGGCCGGTGCTCGAGCGTGCCTCGGCCCGGGAGACGGCTACCCGAGTGGCGCTCGGCCGGATCGCCGCCGCCTTCCTCGAGCAGGCTGCCGGCGTCCGCCTGGTCTCGCACGTCACGGCCATCGGTCCGGTGTCGGTGCCTGACGACGCGGTGCTGCCCACGCCCGACGACGTCGACGCCCTCGACGCCGACCCCGTGCGGTGCTTCCACGCCCCGACGTCGGCGGCGATGGTCGAGGAGATCGACGAGTGCCACAAGGCCGGCGACACGCTCGGCGGCGTCGTGGAGGTGCTGGCGTACGGCCTGCCGACGGGCCTGGGCAGCTACGTGCACTGGGACCGGCGGCTCGACGCGCGGCTTGCGGCCGCCGTCATGGGCATCCAGGCGTTCAAGGGCGTGGAGATCGGCGACGGGTTCCGCACGGCGGCCCGGCGAGGCTCGGCGGCGCACGACGAGATCGAGCGTGACCCGGAGACCGGGCTGATCGTCCGGCGCACCAACCGGGCGGGCGGGCTCGAGGGGGGCGTGACGAACGGCGAGGTGCTGCGGGTGCGCGGGGCCATGAAGCCGATCTCGACCGTGCCGCGCGCGCTGGCCACCGTGGACGTCGCCACGGGTGAGTCCGCGCAGGCCATCCACCAGCGCTCGGACGTCTGCGCGGTGCCGCCGGCCGCGGTCGTGGCCGAGGCGATGGTCGCACTCGTCCTCGCCGACGCCGTCCTGGAGAAGTTCGGCGGCGACGCCGTCGCCGAGGTCGCGCGGAACCTCGAGGCGTACCTCGAGGCCGTCCCGCCGCTGCAGCGGTGACGGCCGGGGTGCCGTCCGGGCGCGTGGCACCGCGTGTCGTGCTCGTCGGGCCGCCCGGGGCGGGCAAGTCGTCCGTGGCCGCCCAGCTCGGCGCGCTGCTGGCGCTGCCGGTGCGCGACACCGACGCCGACGTCGAGACGGCGGCGGGCAAGCCCATCACCGAGATCTTCGTCGACGACGGCGAGCCCGCGTTCCGGGCCCTGGAGCGCGCCGCGGTCCTGGCGGCCCTGGCCGAGCACGAGGGGGTCCTGGCGCTCGGCGGCGGGGCGGTCCTCGACCCCGACGTGCAGGCGGCGCTCGAGGCGTACCGCGCCGCCGGGGGGACCGTCGCCTTCCTCGACGTGAGCCTGTCCGCGGCGGCCCCGCGCGTCGGGTTCAACCGGTCGCGGCCGCTGCTGCTCGGCAACCCCCGGGCGCAGTGGCAGGCCCTCATGGAGGCGCGACGGCCGGTCTACGAAGCCGTCGCCAGCGTGCGGGTGGACACCGACGGGCGCACACCGGCGCAGGTGGCCGAGCAGGTCGTGGCGGGGCTGACCGGCACCGGGCCGGGGACGGGGGGACGATGAGCGAGCCGACACGGATCCGGGTCGGCGGGGAGCGGCCGTACGACGTCGTCGTGGGTCACCACCTGCTGGGCGAGCTGCCGGGCCTGCTGGGCGAGAAGGTGCGCAAGGTGCTCGTCGTGCACCCGCGCGCGCTGGCGGCGTCGGCCGAGGCCGTCCGCGAGGACCTCACGCGCGAGGGCTACCAGGCGTTCCTCGCGGAGGTTCCCGACGCCGAGGACGCCAAGACCGCACAGGTCGCGGCGTTCTGCTGGCACGTCCTCGGGCAGGCGGACTTCACACGCAGCGACGCCGTCGTCGGACTCGGTGGGGGAGCGACCACCGACCTCGCCGGGTTCGTCGCGGCGACGTGGCTGCGCGGGATCCGGGTGGTCCAGATCGCGACGACGGTTGTCGCGATGGTCGACGCCGCGGTCGGCGGCAAGACGGGCATCAACACCGACGAGGGCAAGAACCTCGTCGGGGCCTTCTGGACGCCCGCGGGAGTGCTGTGCGACCTCGCGGCGCTCGACACCCTGCCGGTCAACGAGCGCGTCGCCGGGCTGGGCGAGGTCGTCAAGCACGGCTTCATCGCCGACGAGCGGACCCTGCAGCTCATCGAGGCCGACCCGGCGGCGCTCACGGCCCCGAGGGTCGGCGACCGGGACCTGGTGCGCGAGCTCGTCGAGCGCTCGGTGCGGGTCAAGGCGGAGGTGGTGACCGCCGACCTGCGCGAGTCCTTCCAGCGGGAGATCCTCAACTACGGCCACACGCTGGGCCACGCCATCGAGCAGGTCGAGCGGTACCGGTGGCGGCACGGCGCCGCGGTCTCGGTCGGCATGGTCTTCGCGGCCGAGCTGGCGCGCCTCGCCGGCCGCCTGCCCGATGACGTCGTCGCGCGGCATCGCGCGATCCTGCAGTCGCTGGGCCTGCCGACGAGCTACCGGGCTGACCGGTGGGAGCAGCTGCTCGCCGCGATGCGCCGGGACAAGAAGTCGCGCGGCGACCTGCTGCGGTTCGTCGTCCTCGAGGGCGTCGGCCGCCCGGTCCGGCTCGAGGGGCCCGACCCGACGCTGTTGGCTGCGGCGTTCGCCGAGATCAGCCGCGAGCCGGCAGCAGGGGCCGGCGTGCTGGTCTGACCAGCGCACGACGCGGGTCCGGTCCCTGGCGGGTGGGGCCGGCGGGAGGGGCGCCGCACCGCACCGCCATCCGGCTAGCCTTGCGGCCATGACTCGCGTTCTCGTGCTGAACGGACCGAACCTCGGGCGCCTGGGCGTGCGCGAGCCGGAGGTCTACGGTTCTGCGACCTTCGAGGATGTCCGCAGCGCCGTGCGCGGCTGGGGCGCGGGCCACGGGTTCGACGTCGACGTCCGCCAGACCGACGACGAGGCGGAGCTCGTGTCGTGGCTGCACGAGGCGGTCGACACGCACGCCGCCGTCATCCTGAACCCGGCGGCCTTCACGCACTACTCGTACTCGGTGCGAGATGCGGCGGCGCAGGTCACCGGTGCCGGGCTCGTCCTCATCGAGGTGCACCTGACCAACCCCCTCGCCCGCGAGGCGTTCCGGCACCACAGCGTCGTCGGCCCCGTGGCGACGGGAACCGTGGCGGGTTTCGGCCCGGACTCGTACCGCCTGGCCCTGGAGGCCGTCGCGCGCGCCGTCTGAGCGCTCAACCAACCCCCGCCGTCCGCCGATAACGTCAGCGGGCCGGACGAAGGGGAGCTCATGATCGACGCGGCGCACCTGCGCGTCGGGTCCTGGTGGGCCCACGAGTGGCGCGACCTACGGGAGCGACGCCCGGGGTTCGCCAGCGCGCTGACGGCGGTGGCCGCTCGCCCAGCCGTGCTCGTGGTGGCGGCCGCCCTCATCGCGGGGGTGCTGGGGGCCGGCATCCCCGGTGGCGACGCGCGATGGTTCCAGTCGGCCGGCAGGTCGATGCTCGGGCCGGACGCCTTCGACGTGTACGCCAACCCCGGCCTCCAGATCGGACCGTTGTACTTGCTCGCGGTCGGCCTCCTCGCCGCCGCGGCCGACGTCGTCGGCCTGCCCGTGCTGTTCACGGTGGCCGCTGTCCAGGCGGCGGTGAATGTCGCGCTCGCGCTGGAGACCGTGCGGCGGTGGGCGGTGCATCGTGGGGTGCCCGTGCGACCCGCGCAGTGGGGTGTCGCAGCACCCCTCGCCATCGGCGGCCTCATGGCGGAGTCGGTCGGGAACGGCCACCCGGAGGAGATCTTCCTGGGCCTCCTCCTGGCCCTCGTGGCGCTCGCCGTCGCTGAGGGTCGACCGTGGGCACCCGGTCTCCTGCTCGGGCTCGGCGTCGGGATCAAGCTGTGGGCGTGCCTCGGCGCGCCCATCGTCCTCGTGCGCGGCCGGCGGTTCCGGGAGATGGTCCGGGACGGGCTGACGACGATGATCGTCGTCGCGGCGGCCTACGGACCGTTCTTCGCGTTCGGCGACGTCCGGACCTTCGAGTTCTCCTGGGGGAGCCTCGGCTCGCCCCTGTCCGCGCTGGCGGCGGAGCTGGGCTGGGGGGACTGGGCCCTGCGCGTTCTCCAGGGGGCGCTCGTTCTCCTGGCGGGCGGTCTGACAGGCTTGGTGCTCCGTCGCTCCGGCCTCGCCGTCGTCCTGGTCATCCTCGGCGTGCGCCTGGCGCTCGACCCGCTGAGCATGACCTACTACAGCGGGCCCTTGCTGGTCGTGCTGCTCGCCTGGGTCTGGACGGGGGATCCCAGGCTGCGGCGCTGGGGTCCTGGCCTGAGCCTGGCGGTGCCAGCACTCGTCCTCGCCCCCTACTTCCTGCCGGCAACGGTGCATGACGCGGCCCTTCGCCTGGGGTACGTGCTCGTCGTCCTCGCCGCGGTCCTGCGCCGCGTCGCGTCTGAGGGTCAGGAGCAGATGGTGACCTCGACGACGGTGGCCGAGCCACCGGTCGCCACGACGCGCACCCCGGAGTCCGGGATCTCGCGCACGTCGGGCTGACCGGCGACGGCGTTCCAGGGAACTGGGTCGACGTACAGGTACCGGACACCGAGGCGGGCGAGGGCCGAGCAGACGTTCGGGTCCTGCCCGAGACGCCCGACGTTCGCGGCCAGGTAGCTGAGGTCGCTGCCTGGGCGCGGGTCGGCAGCAGCCCGCGGAACGGAGTCGATCCCGGCCACGGCGAAGAGGTGACCGGCGCCCGAGTACGGCGAGCCGAGCACCGCGCCGTCCTCGAGCAGGTCGGGGAGTGCACGCATCAGGTCGAGCTCGGCGTCGTCGGCGACCACACTCGGTCCCGACGGCCCTTGGCCGGTGTAGCCGTCACGGGCGACGACCCAGATGCTCATCGCGCCAGTCGTGGCGCACAGGGCGACGACACCGGCCGTCAGCGACCGGGCGACTCGCCGGTGGGGGAGCGCCGTCCGCAGGCGTCCCGTCGTGACGAGCCAGCGCGGGCCGGAGTCCAGGGCGAGCGCGGCCAGGGGGAGCAGCGTGAGGGCGAGGACCGGTGCGAAACGGCGGGTCTCGCCGAACCACGGACCGTCCAGCGTCCCGAGGACCGGTACGGAGGACTCCGCGCACACGTAGAACGCGGTGAGGAGGACGAAGGAGCCGGCGAGCCATCGGGCAGGCAGCCTGCGGACGAGCCACGCGCCCCAGACTGCCGCCGCGACGACCACGAAGCCCGCTCCGGCACCCGCTCCGGTGGTGTTGCCCGACAGCCACCTCGCGGCGACGTCCAGCGGTGCGCTCCGGCCTTGGGGGGTCTGCGCGACCCCGTGCAGGAGGTCCCAGCCGAGGCGGAGCGCCGTCGTCGCGCCGGCCACGCCGACGGCCGCGACGGCCACGGCGACGGCAGCGGTCCGCCGGTGGCGGAACGCCTCCCGAGCGCGTCGCACGACGCGCGGGACGATCCAGGGCAGGAGCGCGACGGCTCCCGCGAGCAGCGCGTTCGGGTGACTGAGGCCGAGCCCGACCCAGGCGAGCGCCGTCGTGGCCACCCGGTGTGCCGGTCGGGCGGGTGCGCGGCCGACGTGCGCCACGAGGAACGCCGGCACGAGGGCCGTCGCGAACGCGTTCGGGATCATGCCCTCCGGCCGCGCGATGAGGAGTTCCGGCACCGAGACTGCCGAGGCGGAGAGCAGCGCCGCAAGGACGTGGACCCGCGGGCGTTGCGGGACGACGGCCCGTGCCAGTGCGGCGATCCCCGCCGTCCATGCCAGCGCGAGCGGAGCATAGGAGGCGACGTTGACGAGGGTCGGCACGTCGGGCCAGGCGGGCGAGAGGGCCGTGACGGCGTGCCACACCGTCGGGTAGGGCGCCGCGGATCCCTCCCAGCGCGGGTCGAGCTCCCAGAACGCCCACGGAGTGGCTTCACCGGTCGCGCGGATGTGGGCAACGCCGCTGAGGTGGGCCAGGGCGTCGTGCGCCGCCAGGAGCCTGCCCGGACGGCCCATCCCGACGGCGAGGGGGACCAGCTGCCCGAGGACGCCTGCCAGCACGCCTCCTGCCAGCGCAGGGGCGAGGCGTGGCCGCGTCCAGTCGCCGGGGCCGAGCGCACGCAGTCCCCCCGCGACGACGAGCACACTCGCCGCGGCTGCGGTCATGCCCCAGCGCAGGCCGAGCTGGCCCGAGACGACGGCTGCAGTGCCGAGCGTGCCTGCGGTGACCAGGGGCGCCAGGGCAACGAGCGTGAGGCCCCGTACGCGGGCCGCAGCGAGGACGACGGCGCCCGGGAGCCAGAAGACCGTGAGCACGGTGATCGTGCACGCACTCGCGGCCGCCCATTCCACCCCACCGCTATCGGCAGCCAGGGGAGCCGGCTGTAGCGCCGGGCACAAGCACCAGCGTTTGTGCAATACAGAACTAGGAACTAGCCTTGTGGGGTGTTCGTGATGACCGTTGACCAGAAGGACAGCCGCCGCGCGGGTGACCGGGTCACCCAGCTGCTCGACGGGCGTCTGGGGGTTGTCCTCCCCACCACCTCCCGTGGAGTCGTCCGGCCGTTCGAGCGTACGGTCGGCGACGAGGTCCAGGCAGTCCTGGATGACGCCGAGCTCACAGTCGACCTCACCCTGCGGTTCCTGCGCCTCGGCGGCTGGAGCCTCGGAATCGGCGCCGGGCCGCTCGATGAGCCCTTGCCCGCGAGCGCCCGCGCCGGGAGTGGCGAGGCCTTCCTCCGGGCCAGAGCCGCCGTGGAACGGGCGAAGAGTCGATCACGCCCGGTGCCGCTTGCGGTCGTCTCGGGTGCCCCGGATGGAGGCAGGGCAGCCGAGGCGGTCCTCACCCTTCTCGGCTCCGTCCTCACCCGCCGTTCCCAGGCGGGTTGGGCCGTCGTGGACACCATGGGCGAGCTCGGTGCCGGTAGCACGCAGGAAGACGTCGCTATGCGCCTCGGCATCACGCAGCAGGCGGTCAGCCAGCGGCTGCGCGCCGCCATGTGGGCAGAGGAGGTCGCAGCGCGGCCGGTCGCCGCACGACTGCTCGCGGAGGGGGACGCATGAACGCCTGGCTCGTGGCGCTGGTCGCCGCGGTGACGGTCGCCGTCGGCGCGGTCGGGGGCTGGCCGCTGACGGCAGGGGTGCTCCGGCTCGCGGCACGCTCGCGCGACGCCGGACCCGCCGACGCCTCCGGCGCCGAGG
>JAEZZV010000261.1 GCA_023418375.1 Actinomycetes bacterium
GCCCTCGCGGGGGCGCCGCGCCTCGCCGACCTCGACCGGTCGCTCGTCGTGGCCGCCCGCGACTGACGCCGCACGCGCCCGCCGGCGCCCACGCGCTCCCCCCGGCGCCCTCCGCGCCCCGTCCCCAGGAGGCCCCACCCGTGGCGAGACACCTGCCCCGCGTGCTCATCGTCGTCCAGAACCTGTCGGTGCCCCTGGACCGGCGCGTGTGGCTCGAGTGCCAGGCGCTCGTCGCCGCAGGCCACCAGGTGTCGGTCATCTGCCCCCGCGACGAGGGCCAGCCCGCCCACCGGACGCTCGACGGGGTTCGCATCCACACCTACCGCCCGGCCCCGGCTCGCTCGGGCGTCGCGGGCTACCTCGTCGAGTTCGCGTACTCGTGGCTGCGGACCGCCGGGCTCTCGTTCCACGTGGCGCGGCACGAGGGCTTCGACGTCCTCCAGGCGTGCAACCCGCCGGACACGTACTGGCTGCTGGGGCGGCTGTGGCGGCTCCTCGCGCGCAAGCGGTTCGTCTTCGACCACCACGACCTCAACCCCGAGGTCTACGAGGCGCGGTTCGGCCGGCGCGGCCCGCTGCACCGCGGCCTGCTCGCGCTCGAGCGTGCGACCTTCGCGACGGCCGACCACGTGATCTCGACCAACGAGTCCTACCGCGAGGTGGCGACGACGCGCGGGCGCGTGCCGCTCGAGCACACCACCATCGTGCGCTCCGCGCCCGACCCGGACCGGATGCGCCGCGAGGCGCCGGACCCGACCCTGCGCCGCGGGCGCGAGCACCTCGTGTGCTACCTCGGCATCATGGGCCCCCAGGACGGCGTGGACCGGCTGCTGAACGCCGTCAGCCATCTGGTGCACGTGATGGGGCGCACGGACGTCCACGTGGGCCTCATGGGCTTCGGCGACTGCCTGGAGGACCTGCGCGCGCAGGCCACGCGCCAGGGCCTCGACGAGTACGTCACGTTCACCGGCAAGGTCGGCCCGGTGGAGATCGGCCGCTGGCTGTCCACGGCGGACGTCGGCGTCACGCCGGACCCCAAGAACCCGTTCAA
Organism: Actinomycetes bacterium; assembly: GCA_023418375.1. GTDB lineage: Bacteria > Actinomycetota > Actinomycetes > Actinomycetales > Cellulomonadaceae > Actinotalea. The sequence goes on from JAEZZV010000261.1 coordinate 1,052, forward strand.
CGACAAGTCGACGATGAACAAGACGCTCGAGTACATGGCCTACGAGCTGCCCGTCGTCGGGTTCGACCTGACGGAGAACACGCGGTCGGCCGGTGACGCGGCGGTCACCGTCCTGACGACCGGCATGGCGACCGACGACGACGCGGCGCTCGCGCGCGCCATCGCGGATCTGCTCGACGACCCGGAGCGGCGCAGCCGGATGGGTGCCCTCGGGCGCAAGCGCGTCGAGGACACCTGGCGCTGGAGCGCCCAGGAGGGCCCGTACGTCGACGTGTTCCGCCGACTGGCCGGCCGGGCCCCGAGCCGCCTGCACACGGTTCGCGGCTGACCGGAGGCGCCGCCGACCGGTCCCGTCAGCCGCGCGCCGTCGCCAGCGTGCGGACGTCGCGCAGGGCGGGCGGGCGCAGCCAGAGCGCCAGACCGCCGTACACGAGCGCCCCGACGCCCGCGGCCGCGCCCAGCTGGGGCCACGAGGACGCGCCCGCGGACGCCAGCAGACGCACCGTCAGCCACGCCGCGACCGCCATCGCGGCCGTCATCCCGACGTACGGCGCCAGCACGCGGACCATCGCACGCAGCGGCATGGCGATGAGCCGCAGCACGATGGCGTAGCCCACGGGCACCTGCACGAGCATCACCGCGAGGTAGGCGACGGCCAGTCCCTGCAGGCCCCACCGGAGCCCGATGGCGAAGGCCGCGAGCGTGACGGCGCCGCTGGCCAGGCCCCAGCGGAACATCCAGTCCGCGCGACCCTTGGCGCTGTAGAGCGTGTTCACGCAGCTCAGGAGCGCGCCCAGCGCGCCGGCCGGCGCCATGAACCACAGGAGCGGGATGAGCTCGACCCACTTCGGGCCGAGCACGGCGCGCACCAGGGGGTCGGCCGTCACCGCGACGCCGACCATCACCGGCAGCGTGACGAACGCGACGGCGCCCGCGGCGCGCGAGTACCCCTTGCGGAGCACCTCGTCGTCGTCCTGGGCGCGTGCGAACGCCGGGAACAGCACCTGCATGAGCACCCGGGAGATCGACTCGAGCGGGTAGCTGATGGTGCGCTGGGCCAGCGTGTAGACCCCGAGGGGGGCGGTGCCGAGCAGGCGGCCGACGAGGATCTTGTCGGTGTTCTCGAGGGCGAACGTCGTGACGTTGTACGCGGCGGTGTGCAGCGAGAACCCCGCGATGGCCCGCAGGTCGTCGAGGTGGAGCTGCGCGGACGGCCGCCAGCCCGAGGCCACCCAGGCGACGACCGAGCCGACGACGACGCCTGCGAGGTTGCCCCAGACCATCGACCAGACGCCGAGGCCCATGAGGGCCAGGACGATGCTCACGACGCCGTTGGTGAGCGCGGCGATCATCTCGACGGCGGCCACCCCGCCGAACCGCATGCGGCGGCGCAGCAGCGCGTGGTGCACCTGCGTCAGCCCGCCCGCGGCCAGCACCAGGGCGAACGCGCGCACGACGGGCGTCGCGTCCGGGGTCTCGAAGAAGCCGGCGATGACCGGTGCCCCGAACGCCATGAGGCCCGCGGCCACGAACCCCGCCACGATGTTGAGGAAGAAGACGCTGCTGAGCAGGCGCTGGTCGACCTCGGGCCGCTGGATGAGCGCGGCGCCCGTGCCGAGGTCCTTGAGGATCTCGAGCGCGACGACCGTCGTCATGGCGACCGCCACCACGCCGAAGGCCTCGGGCGTCAGGAGCCGGGCGAGGATCACCGAGACGAGGAACCGCGAGCCCTGGGTGACGAGGCGGCCGGCCACCATCCACCGGGTCGCGGACGCGAGGCCCCGCGCGCTGACCAGCCCCGCGGCCTCGGGCGTGAAGGTGTCGGCGGGGGTGCCGGGGGCGCCGGGGTCCGCGGGGTCGCTGCGGTGACGCGCGGGCACGGTCATCGGGGTCCCTGGTCGACGGATCGGGGGGGTGCGGCCGCGGCGTCGGCGCCCCGCTCGGCGCCCGGCGCGGCGGGCCGGAGGCCTTCGAGAGTACGCATGGGGCGCGGCGGCGCCACCGGGAGGGGGGTCACGGCGCTCACGCGGGGCTCTGCTCCGCACCGGCGGTGTCCTGCGCCTGCCAGCGGGTGTAGTAGCTCTCCGGGTTCACCGCGTACGCGACGGTCGGCTCGGGCACGTGGACGACGCGGCGGGAGCGGCTGAGCCGCCACACCAGCTCCCAGTCCTCGCGGGGGTAGCGGCCGCGGGGGCGGGGGAGCCTGCTGAAGCGCACGTCCGTGCCCAGCCGCAGCACGATCGCGTTGGTGTCCACGTAGCTGTCCTCGCGTAGCGTGGCGCGGTCGAACGGCGTGGACAGGACGTCGAGCGTGGTGCCGTCGGGCCGGAGCCGGCGCACCGCCGTGTAGACGAGGTCCGCCCCGTCGGCGAGTGCGGCGAGCGCGATGCGCAGGTGGTCGGGCCGCCAGGTGTTGTCGTCGTCGAGGAAGGCGACGTAGGGCGACCGTGCCAGGCGCACGCCGACGTTCCGCACGATCGCGACCGAGCCGGTGTTGCGGCGCAGCGAGACCGCCACGAGGCGGGGGTCGGCGGGGAGCTCGGGCAGGCCGCCGCCGTCGTCGACCACGATCACCGTGTGCTCGGCGACGTCCTGCGCCAGCGCGCTGCGGACGGCCGCCAGGAGGGCCTCGGGGCGGCGGAAGGTGGGGACGACCGTCGTGACGGTCGCCGGTGGGATGCGCGCGTCGGTGGCCGTGGACAGGCGGCGGACCTCGGCGTCCTCGAACGCGCGCAGGCGGAGCGACCCGGGCCACCCGACGGCCTTGGTGCGCACCTCGTGCAGCGGCCAGATCCCGTAGCGGGCGCGCAGCCGTGCGCGGACCGCGGCACGCAGCGACGCGCGGGCGCGGCGGTCCTCGGGCTGGCGTGGCACGTGGTGGCTCCGGTCCCGGTGGGCGACAGGTGTCGCGTTTGTCACGGTCATGACCGAGAGTACGCTATGGGGCGTTACGAGAGAGGCGCTCCACCGGGCGTCGGACGGAGACACGATGGCCCAGGCGCGAACGGTCGTCCTGTCGTCCCGCGCCGCCTCGCGTCACGTGTGGCAGGCCTCCCAGTTCGAGCTCGAGGACGTCGTCGCCGCGGTCGACGACGTCCGGCTGCTCGCCCCGCCCGGGCGCGCCGCGTCCCCGGCCGCGCTGGCCGCGCACGGGGCGGCGAACCGGGTCC
>JAEZZV010000295.1 GCA_023418375.1 Actinomycetes bacterium
GCGTGGTGGGTCAGTAGCCGGAGCCGGCGCCCTGGTCGGCCGGGCCGGCCTCGTCCAGGGTGTCGAGCACGGCCTTCGTGCCGGAGAGACCGAGGCGCGTGGCGCCCGCGGCAATCATCGCGCGCGCGGCCGCGCCGGTGCGGATGCCGCCGGACGCCTTGACGCCCAGTCGCCCACCGACCGTGGCCGCCATGAGCTCGACCGCGTGGACGCTCGCCCCTCCGGCCGGATGGAAGCCCGTGGACGTCTTCACGAAGTCCGCCCCCGCGGCCTCGGCCGCCTGGCACGCGCGCACGATCTGCTCGTCCGTCAGAGCAGCGGACTCGATGATGACCTTGAGCACCGTCGGGCTGGCCACCGCCGCGCGCACGGCGGCGATGCCCGCCTGCACGTCCTCCCAGTCGCCGGCCACCGCGGCGCCGACGTCGATGACCATGTCGATCTCGTCCGCGCCGTCGCCCACGGCACGCGCCGCCTCGGCCGCCTTGATCTCGCTCGCGTGCTTGCCCGACGGGAAGCCGCAGACCGCGGTGACGCGCACCTCGCCGGCGTCGACCGGGAGCATCGACGGCGACACGCACACCGACCACACGCCGAGGGCGCGGGCCTCGGCGACGAAGGCCGCGACGTCGGCCGCCGTGGCCTCGGGCTTGAGGAGCGTGTGGTCGACCATCTGGGCGACGGCCGTCCGGTCGAGGTTCTCAGGGGTGGTGGTCATGCGCGATGCCGTCCGTTCACTGGTTCGGTGTAGGCGGGGAGGATGACGTCGTCGACGAGGGCAGCACGCTCGTCGAAGGGCCGGAACGCCGACCAGGCCGCGGTCAGCGCGACGTCGCGGAGGTCCGACAAAGCCCACCCGGCGTCCGCGACGAGGCCGTGCAGCTCGATGCTGACCGACGTGCCGGACATCAGCCGGTTGTCCGTGTTGACCGTGACGGCGAAGCCGAGGCGCAGCAGGGCCGTGACCTGGTGCGTCCCCACGGACGCCGCGGCGCCTGTCTGCACGTTCGACCGCGGGCAGAGCTCGAGCGGCACCTGCTGGTCGAGCACCCACTGCGCCAGACGCCCGAGCCGGGCGTCCTCGAGCCCCAGGGGGTCGTCCTCGGTGGGCTCGCCGAAGGCGATGTCGTCGACGATGCGCGCCCCGTGGCCGACCCGCAGAGCGCCGGTCCGGTGCACGGCCTCGGCGATCGAGTCGAGGCCCGCGGCCTCGCCGGCGTGCACCGTGACGGGGAAGCTCGCCTCCCGCAGCGTTCGCAGCGCGGAGGCGTGCCGCATCGCCGGGAACCCCGCCTCCGGGCCTGCGACGTCGAACCCGACGACGCCCGCGTCCCGGTTGGCCAGGGCGAGCTCCGCGGTCCAGTCCCCCGAGTCCAGGTGCCGCAGCGCCGTCAGGAGCTGGCCGGCGACGATCCGCCGGCCCGCGTCGGCCGCCTCGGCGACACCCTCGTCGATGCCCGCCCGGACCGCGTCGACCACCTGCTGCGGGGTGAGGCCGCGGGACAGGTGCTGCTCGGGCGCGTAGCGCAGCTCGGCGAGGACGACGCCGTCGGCGGCGAGGTCGAGGACCGCTTCGCGGGCGACCCGGGCCAGGCCCTCGGTCGTCTGCATCACCGCGACCGTGTGGTCGAACGTCTCGAGGTAGCGCTCGAGCGATCCCGCCGAGGCGCTCTCGACGAACCACCGGCCGAGCCCGTCCGGGTCGTCCGTCGGCAGCGTGTGCCCCACCTGGGCAGCGAGCTCGACGACGGTCGCGGGACGCACGCCTCCGTCCAGGTGGTCGTGCAACGACACCTTGGGCAGCGCCCGGATGGCGTCGAAGGTCAGGTCGGAGGTCATGGGGTCGGGTACTCCTCGTCGTCCACCGGCACGTCCTGGGACTGCTCGATCAGGTCGTGCTCGGCCGCGTCGTCGCGCAGGTGCGGTGGCTGCGGCGGCAGCCCCGCGGGGGTCAGGTGCTGCTCGAGCGCGTCGGCCTCCCCCGCCTCCGGCGGGAGTCTGTCTGGCAGCGCCTCGTCCGCCGCGTCCCGCTCCTGGTCGGCGCGCTCGTCCTCGCCGGCCTCCGCCAGCAGGTCCGGCTTCGGGGCGGCGGGCTGCCGCGCCGGGTCGACCGGCATGGTGCCGCGGTCCGGCGTCGGGATCTCGGCGTTGTCCGGCGGGACCAGACCTGCGTCGGCCCAGGTGTCCTTGCCCGGTGTCGTGCTCATCGCACCGCCTCCCCCTCGGTTCCTCGGCCACGGTTCTCCCGCGTCCGGCCGGCCCGTCGGGCCCGCCGGCGCGCAGGGCCTTCCGTCCATCCTGGTCCCGCACCGGGGCGGCTGCCAATCATGGTCACCGGCGTCAGGGACGCGCGGACGGGCCCGCTCATCGGGGCAGCACCGCCCACGCCAGGTGTGACCAGCCGCCGAACGCCGGGTGTGCCGCACCGCCCCGCACCGCCGTCGCGTCCGCGTGCACGACGACGCCCCGCGCGGGCTCCCACATGTCGAGCCCGCCGTTGCGGGCGGCGAGCGCCAGCACGACGTGGCGGGGCACGGCCGTCGCCCAGCCGCGCGACGAGTCGCCGCCGGTGAACAGCGGCACCGGGATGCCGGCGTCGAGCGCGGCGCCGATCCGCACGAGCGCGGTGTCGAACGCGGCCGGTGCCGTGTCGTCGAGCACCGCATGGCCGAACCGGACGCCGAGGAAGCGCGCTGAGCGCGCCAGCGCCCACGGCGGGGTGCCCAGGCTCTCGGGCCACGGCAGCCCGACGACCGCGCGGGCGGTCGCCCGGCGGTGGAC
>JAEZZV010000346.1 GCA_023418375.1 Actinomycetes bacterium
CGGGGTGGGCGTGGGCGTCGGCGTGGGCGTGACCGGCGTCGTGGGGGTGGGGGTGGGCGTCGACGTGGGCGTCGGGGTGGGCGTGGGCGTCGGGGTCGGCGGGGGCGTCGGCGTGGTGCGGCAGACCGGGGACTGGCCGCCCTCGCCGAAGTGCTCGTTGTAGCCGTGCACCTGGACCCAGGTCACGCAGGCGTCGGCGGGCAGGCCGAGGCGCTGCCAGCTCACCGAGGACGTGCCCTCGACGTCGTGGTACTGGCTCCCGGGGCCGCTGAGGTGCATGTTCCGGCTGCCGCTGCCCGAGCTTGCCGACGTCCAGCGCACGTTGACGTCGCCGTCGCGGGCGAAGGTCGCGCCGGCCGGCAGGGTGAGCCCCGTCGCGGTCACCTGGTACGGCGTGGGGTCGTCGGAGCCCCCCGCGGTCGCACCGGACGTGCCCAGCAGGACGACGGCGGCGGTGAGGGCGACGGTGAACAGGGCGCGCACGGACGGCGCGATGGGGCGGGGGATCATCCGGACCTCGGCTCCTCGTCGGCCGGGGGCCGAACGGTCGAATCAGGGCGAGGTGAGGCTATCTGGGCAAATCGGGCGAAACGGTCTCGTTATCGTGACAGATTGATCATGGTCGATCAGTTTTCACCCGGTCAGCCCAGCAGGGCCTGCCGCAGCCGCCGCCCGTGCGCGTGGCACCACGCGGCGTCGCGGCGCCAGGACGTGCCGTGCCCCTCCGCCCAGAGGCGGGCCCATGGCTCCGTCCCGTCGGCGTGGCCGCGGGCGAGGAGGTCGTACATCGACGTGGCGCGCGGAGCGAGGGTCGCGGCGAGCCGTTCCCGGCCCTCCTCGTCGAGCCCGTAGCCGTCGGCGAGCGCACGCAGGCGCGCGGTCGCCACGTCCGGCGGCGTCGAGGGTCGCAACGGCACCAGTCCGATCGCGAGGTAGGCGAGGTCCCACGTCCTGGTCCCGGGAGCGGCGACGTCCCAGTCCACGACGACGAGGCGGTCCGGGGCGACGACCAGGTTCCACGGCGCGAGGTCGTTGTGGATCACGAGGTCGGCACCGTCGGCGGGGATGGGGCAGGCCCAGACCGCGTCACGGGGTGGCGCCCACTCGGCGAGCGCGTCGTGGAGGCCGCGGGCGAGCCGTCCGACGAGGACCGGGTCCGGGGCCTCGCCCCTGTCCGCCGCGTGGCCCGGGACGTACTCCAGGACGTGGCGCCCGGCGTCGTCGATCCCCAGGGAGCGCGGCGCGCCCGCGAAGCCGACGGAGCGCAGGTGCTCGAGAAGGGCGTGCACGGCGGGTGTCTGCGGGCCGGCGGGCTTGCGGACGGTGTCGCCGACGCGCACGACCGAGGACGCGACGTTGCCGCCGGTCAGCGGCACCTCACCCACGTCCGCCCCGGGCGGTGTCCCGCTCACGCCAGGACGTCGCCCAGGTCGAAGCGGACCGGCACCTCGAGCTGGGCGTACGTGCACGACGCCGGATCGCGGTCGGGGCGCCACCGCACGAACTGCGCGACGTGGCGGAACCGCACGCCCTCCATGTGGTCGTACTTCACCTCGACCACGCGCTCGGGCCGCAGTGGCGTGAACGAGAGGTCCTTGCCCGCGGCCCAGCGGCTGGTCTCGGCCTCGCGCGGGGTTCGGCTGCCTGCCGCCTGTGCCGCCTCGGTCCACGGGTGGTCCGCGTCGTCGGTCGGCACGACGAGGGGTTGGAGCTCACCCCAGAGCTCGCGCCGCCGCGCCATCGGGAAGGACGAGGCGACGCCCACGCTCGCGAGGCGACCGGCGTCGTCGTAGAGGCCGAGCAGGAGGGAGCCGATGGCGCGGTCGTCGTTCTTGTGGGTGCGGTAGCCGGCGAGGACGCAGTCGGCGGTGCGCTCGTGCTTGATCTTCGTCATGACGCGCTTGTCGGGGAGGTAGGCCACCTCGGGGTCCTTGGCGACGACGCCGTCCAGCCCCGCGCCCTCGAACACCTCGAACCAGCGGCGGGCCTCGTCGAGATCGGCGGTCGCACGCGTGACGTAGACGCCGGGCCCGCCACCGGCGACCGCGGCCTCGAGCCGGGCGCGGCGCTCGCGGAAGGGGAGCCGCGTGAGGTCGTCGTCGCCGAGCGCGAGCAGGTCGAACGCGACGAAGGCGGCCGGGGTCTGCTCGGCGAGGAGCCGCACCCTGGACTCGGCGGGGTGGATCCGCTGGAGGAGCGCCTCGAAGTCGAGGCCGGTCGCGTCGGAGGAGGCGATGACGATCTCGCCGTCGACGACGCAGCGCTCGGGGAGCTCGCTCCGCACCGCGGCCACGACCTCGGGGAAGTAGCGCGTCATGGGCTTGGTGTTGCGCGAGCCGAGCTCGACCTCGTCGCCGTCGCGGAAGACGATCGTGCGGAAGCCGTCCCACTTGGGCTCGTAGACCTGGCCCGGCGGGATGTCGGGGGCCGCCTTGGCCAGCATCGGGAGCACGGGCGGCATCACGGGCAGGCGCATCGCCTCAGTGTGCGGGCGCGCGCCGACGCCGTCGACCCCTCGCCCGTCGGTCGCGCGGCTCGTGGTCGCGCGACGGGTGGGCGCGCGTCTCACGGTCGCGCGTCTCGCGGTCGTGCGTCCCGACCGCCCGCCGGGCGACTCACCAGCGGTTGCGCGCCTCCTCCGCCCACCCCGCCACGCCGTCCACGCTCACGCGCTCGCCCGCGTCTGTCGTCATCCAGCCGGTCCAGGTGCCGAAGCACTGGTGTGTCTCACCCTCGAGCACGAGGAGGTTGGTGCGCGCGACCCGCTCGTGGAACGGGGTGAAGGTGAGGTCGACGCGCACCCGGTCGCGGTCGTGCACGCGCCACGGCGCGAGCCAGTCGGTGCGGTCGTAGTCCCAGACGAGCGCGTCGCCGTTCTTGTGGAGGCGTCCGTCGAGCAGGAGGGCGTTCTCCGTGGAGGCGGTGCCGTCGGTCCAGCGACCGCCGACCTGCACGCCCACGACGCGCCCGTCGACCCGGCCCGACCCGGCGCCCCAGTTCCACGTCATCGAGTAGGGCCACCGCCCGCGGCCGTGGTCGAGGACGCCCCACGCCTCGCCCGTGACCTCGTGGCGCTCGCCGTCGACGGTGATCGTGCCGGTGAGCGGCCGCGCGAGGTCCTTGACCGTGTACTGGAAGCGCCGATCGCTCCACGGCACGACGACGCCCAGGGCCTCGTGCCCGGGCGGCGCAGCGGCCACGACGTCGATCGCGACCCGCGCCGTCCCGACCCGGATCCGGGTCCCGGGGTCGCCCGCACCGGCGGTCGCCACGGCGTCCTCGATGTCGATCGCCAGGCCGCGCGCCCGGGCCCGCGCTGCGCCGCCGCCGAGGCTCGCCGGCAGGACGGTGCCGCGCCCGAGCGGCACGACGGCGCCGTCGTCGATCACCGTGCCCGTGCGCCGGTCGAGCAGCCACACCTGGTGCACGGCCGCATAGTCGAGGCTCGACACGGTCACGCCCACGACGTGGCTGGGCGTCATGAGGCCCCAGTACTCCCACCGCTTGGTGCGCCCCCACCCGCGCAGGTCGGTCCGGTGGAGGGGGTGTCGCGTCCAGCCGACGGCCTGGGGGTTGAGCCGGCCGTTGGGCAGGCAGAGCGCGACGGGTGCGGTGATCTCCCGCTCGGGGACGACGTCGTCAGCCATGCGCGCGATCATGCCAACGGCAGGCCCGGTGTCCACCGTGCGTTCAGACGGCGAGCACCAGCTCGCCGTCGACCCATCCCTCTGGCTCGCCGCGTGCACCCGGTTGCCCCGCCGTCCCGGGTGGTCCCGCCGCGCCTGGCGGCCGGCCGGCCACCACCGACCCGTCGCGAGCCGTGAACACGTACCGCACCTGGCGCGATGTCGCCCCGACCTCCTCGCGGTCCAGCGGCACCCGCCGGATCGTCAGGTCCCGCCGGTGCACCTCGCCGTGGTGGAACGAGCAGATGGCGACCCCGTTCGCCACCGACGTCGGGCCGTCGTCGCGGTTCCACCAGTCCGCGTGGTGCACCTCGAGCCAGCGCGGCGCGAGCCCGCACCCCTCCCAGGCACACGCGCCGTCGCGGGCGAGCACCCCGCGCCGCTGGGCGCCGGTGTAGGTGCGGGCGGTCCGCCCGAGGTCCACGGGCTCGGACGCCGCGTCGAGCACGATGCGCGTCAGCTCGCAGTCGCACAGCGCCCGCGCGACCTCGGTCATCGGGACGGGCGTCCCGTCCTCGAGGGTCACGGGCGCGACCGACTCGGCCGGTGCGGCCCCGTCGCTTTCGTCCGCCTGCCGCATCGCCCGCAGCGCTGCCCAGGTCTCCTCGGTCATGAGGAAGGACACGTGCGGTCGCTGGGCCGCGCCGGGGACGACGTCGGGCAGCCCAAGGAGCCGGTCCGCCATCGCCTCGAGCGCGTCGGCGCGCCGCTGCGCGGGCTCGCGCTCGTCGTCGGCGGCAGGACGCGGGCTGAGCGCCTCGAGTGCGAGGCGCAGGCGGTGCCCGGCCATGCGGTCCAGCCGCCCGCTGATCCGCGTGCCGTCCGCGGCGTCGGCGAGGTGCAGGAAGCGCGCCGCACGCTGCGCCTGGTGCCCGCGCTCGAGCTGCCCGGAGTCGACCGCGGCTGCGTACCGGGCCATCGCCGTCGCGAACCGCCCGGCGTCCAGGCGCGACGCCAGCTGGAGCACCCGCTCCTGACCCTCCGGCGCCTCGATCGCCGCGCGCACGGCCGGCGACGCCTGCCCGACCGTCCTTGCCACCACGTCGACGTGCGCCACGCTGACCTCGCCCGACGCTGCCGCCCCGGCCATGGCCGGCACGGTCGCGAGCGCCTCGGCCC
>JAEZZV010000349.1 GCA_023418375.1 Actinomycetes bacterium
CCACCGCCCGCCGAGCCGTCGGACCCGGTCGCGCACGCGGCCAGCAGGCCCACCCCGACGACGGACGCCCCCGCGGCCAGCACCGTCCGGCGGTCCAGGTTCAGCTCAGTCACTGGTCGGCTCCTCACTCGCGGGCGCACGGTGCGCCGCTGGCAAGGACAACGATCCCGGGCCGCCGTCGGTTCACCGCCGCCCGGGACGGCGCCCACAGGTCAGGGTCGGCTCAGGGGCACCCCGCATTCCGCCGGCCGACGCGCGGGCGCAGGCTTGTCCCGTGCAGCCCCGCCCGACCGCCCCGACGCCGCCCGCGGCTGCTACGTTGCCGAGCGTGACCTCGCGCACCGGGACGTCGGACGTCGCCGACCCGGGCGCGCCCGGCGGATCCGCCCCGGCGATCGTCACCAGAGGCGTCACCAAGACGTTCGGGCACGTCACCGCACTGTCCGACCTGAGCGTCGAGATGCCGACGGGCGTCGTCGGCCTGGTCGGTGCGAACGGCGCGGGCAAGTCCACGCTCATCAAGATCCTGCTGGGCCTGCTGCCGCCGACGTCGGGCACGGCCCGGATCCTCGGGCTCGACGCGGCGACCGACGGGCTCGCGATCCGCCAGGTCGTCGGCTACATGCCCGAGTCGGACTGCCTGCCGCTCGACGTGTCGGCGACCGAGTTTGTCGTCCACCTGGCGCGCATGTCGGGCCTGCCCTCGGCGGCCGCCCGCGAGCGCGCGGCGGACACGCTGCGCCACGTCGGCCTGTACGAGGAGCGGTACCGGCCCATCGGCGGGTACTCGACCGGCATGAAGCAGCGGGTCAAGCTCGCGCAGGCCCTCGTGCACGACCCGCGCCTGGTGCTCCTCGACGAGCCCACCAACGGCCTGGACCCCGCCGGGCGCGACGACATGCTCGAGCTCATCCGCCGCGTCGGCCACGAGTTCGGGATCTCCGTCCTGGTCACCTCGCACCTGCTGGGCGAGCTCGAGCGGATCGCGGACCACGTCGTCGTCATCGAGGGCGGCGTGCTGCAGCGCTCGACGTCGACCGCCGAGGCGACCGCCCTGTCCGGCGTCGTGCTGGTGGAGGTGACCGAGCGCGCGACGGAGGTCGTGGCGCGGCTCCGCGCGTCGGGCGCCCAGGTGGAGACCGCCGACGACGGCGGCGAGCTGTTCACCGTCTCCCTCACCGACGAGGCGGTCCTCGACGCCGTCCAGGGGGCTGCCGCCGACCTGGGCGTCGGGCTCATCCGGATGCAGCGGCGCCGTCACCACCTGACCGAGCTCTTTCGGGAGGTGGCCCGATGAGCGAGCCCGTCGCGCCCGCCGGCGCCCCCGGCGCGCCGGAGCAGCGCGCCGACGTCATCCACGACATCGGGTTCCGGCACTACTCCGGGGAGCGTTTCGGCCGCGGCTGGATCGTGCGGTCGCTCCTGGTCGACACGGTGCGTGGGGTGTTCGGGATCGGCCGGCCCGCCCGCACCAAGGTCATGCCGTGGGTGCTCGTCGGCATCCTGCTGCTGCCGCCCGCCATCATCGCGCTGTCGGTGCTGCTGACCGGCGGCACCGAGCTGCCGATGTCGTACACGGAGTTCCTCACGCAGTTCCAGCTCCCCCTGTCGCTGTTCGTCGCGGGGGCCGCGCCGTACGCGGTGTCGCGGGACCTGCGGCACGGCGTCATGCCCCTGTACCTGTCCCGGCCGATGGTGCGCACGGACTACGTGCTGGCTCGGCTCGGCGGCCTCGTGATCGCCCTGTTCGCGGTGATGGCGGCCCCGCAGACGCTGCTCATGATCGGGGCACTGCTCGCGGAGCTCCCCGTGGGCGACCAGCTCGTCGGCTGGGCGGGCGGCCTGCTGGCGTCGGCGCTGCTCGCGCTGCTGCTGGGCGTCGTCGGGCTGGCGATCGCCGCATTCACGCCGCGACGCGGGCTCGGCGTCGCCGCGATCATCACGATCCTGCTCGTGGTCACAGGGGTCTCGTTCGCGCTGTCCGGCATCGCGCTGGACCAGGGCTCGGAGCAGCTCGCGGTCATGGGCGGCGTGATCGACCCGTACCGGCTCGTCGACGGGCTCGCGTCGTGGGTCCTGGGCGTCGACGCGACGATCCCGGAGTTCGCGCTGACCGAGGGCTGGCAGGCCGGGCTGTTCGGGCTCGCCTACCTCGTGGCCGTCGCGGCGTTCGCCGGGCTGCTGGCGCTGCGCTACCGGAAGGCGGCCCGCCTGTGAGCTCACCACACGCGATCGCTCGCTGCGCTCCCGATCACGCGGGAGCCCCGAGATGAGCGCGATCGTCCTGGACCGGGTGTCCCGCTGGTACGGCAACGTCGTCGCGGTCAACGACGTGTCGATGACGATCGCCCCCGGCATCACCGGCCTGCTCGGCCCGAACGGCGCCGGCAAGTCGACGCTCATCGCGATGATGGGCGGCTTCCTCGCCCCGTCGACGGGCACGGTCGCGCTCGACGGCGGGCCGGTGTGGCGGAACCCGCAGATCTACCGCGCGATCGGCCTGGTCCCCGAGGCCGAGGCGATGTACGACATGATCACCGGCTGGCAGTTCCTGCTGGCCAACGCGCGCCTGCACGGGGTGGCCGATCCGGCGGCGGCCGCGCGTCGGGCGCTGGAGACCGTCGAGATGCTCGACGCCGGCGACCGGCCGATCGCCACCTACTCCAAGGGCATGAAGCAGCGCGTGAAGATGGCGACCGCGCTGGTCCACGACCCGGCCGTGCTGCTGCTCGACGAGCCGTTCAACGGCATGGACCCGCGCCAGCGGCTGCACCTGATGGACCTGCTGCGCCGGCTGGCCGCCGACGGCCGCACGGTGCTGTTCAGCAGCCACATCCTCGAGGAGGTCGAGCAGATCGCCGACACCATCGAGGTGCTCGTGGCGGGCCGGCACGCGGCGTCGGGCGACTACCGCCGGATCCGCCGCCTGATGACGGAGCGGCCGCACCAGTACACGATCGCGTCGAGCGACGACCGTCGCCTGGCCGCGGCGATCATCGCCGACGGCGCGGCCGACGGCGTCACGCTCGCCGGCGGGTCGATCGCGGTGCAGACCTCGGACTTCGGCCGGTTCACGCGCGCGCTGCCGAGGCTCGCGCAGGAGTCGGGCGTGCGGCTGCTCGAGGTCAACCCGGCCGACGAGTCCCTCGAGAGCGTCTTCGCCTACCTGGTGGCCCGATGAACCCCGTCGTGATGGAGCTCACGGTGCGCGGCCTGCTGGGCCGGCGCCGGTCGTGGCTGCTGCTCGTGCTGCCGGCGCTGCTGCTGGGCCTGGCCGGCTTGACGCGCTGGGCCTCCGACGGCTCCGTCACCGCGTCCTCCGGGCTGATCGACGGCTTCGCCATGGGCACCCTGCTGCCCCTGATGTGCCTGCTCGTCGGCACGGGCGTGATCGGGCCGGAGATCGACGACGGCTCGATCGTCTACCTGCTGGCCAAGCCGGTGCCGCGGCGGTCGATCCTGCTGGCCAAGCTCGCGGTGGCCCTGGCCACGACGGTGCTGTTCGCCGTCCTGCCGATCATGGCCGCGACCGCGCTGGCGGGCGACGAGGAGCTGCGCCTCACGACGGCGTTCGGTGTCGCGTCGCTGCTCGCAGGCCTCACGTACACCACGATCTTCGTCGCGCTGTCGGTGCTCACCCGCAACGCGGTCATCACCGGTCTGCTGTACGCGCTGCTGTGGGAGTCGGTGCTCGGCGGGTACGTGCCCGGCGTGCGCAACGTCTCGGTGCGGCAGTGGGCGCTCGCGCCGGCGGAGCAGATGCTCGGGTTCCGCGCCTCGCGCTGGGGCGTGGACTCGGCGGTGACCGTGCCCGTCGGCGTGACGCTGCTGGTGGTGGTGAGCGTCGGCGCGACGTGGTGGGCGGTGCGCAAGCTCAAGACGCTGCGCCTGGCCGCTGCCGACTGATCCCGGCGAACCGGCCTTCCTGGTCACGATTCGGTCACAGCGATTGACACGCGATCGCGTCAGCAGTGATTCTCGCTGTCTCAGGTAAAACGGTTTACCTGTTCAGGGAGGCTCGTGATGGCGCGAGTGGGGATCCGGGACGTGGCCGCGGCCGCCGGCGTGTCGCCGACCACCGTGTCCCTCGTCCTCAACGCCCGCGCCCCCGGGCGGATCCCGGAGAGCACCCGCGAGCGCGTGCGGGCCGCCGCCGCCGAGCTCGGCTACGAGCCGAACGCACTCGCCCGCGGGCTGCGCACGCAGCGGACCCACACCATCGGGCTCATCTCCGACAAGATCGCGACGACGCCGTACGCCGTCCGCATGGTCGAGGCCGCTCAGGACGTCGCCCGCGACCACGGACGCCTCGTCTTCCTCGTCAACACCGACGGCGACCCCGCGCTCGAGCGCGACGCGGTGCAGGCCCTGCTCGCCCGTCAGGTCGACGGTCTCGTCTACGCGTGCATGTGGCACCGCGTCGTCGACCCGCCCGCGGGCCTGCCGGCGGGCACGGTCTTCCTCGACTGCGCACCCGTCGGCGGGGGCTACCCGGCCGTCGTCCCCGACGACCACGGCGGCGCCCGGACCGCGGTCCGGGCCCTGCTCGACGCCGGTCACCGGCGGATCGCCTACGTCGACATCGACGAGGACCCGCTGCCCATCGCCTCGGGCCTGCGGCTCGCCGGCTACCGGGAGGAGCTGGCCGCCGCCGGCGTCGACCCGGACCCGGCGCTGCACGTCCGCACGGCCTCCAACGCGGCCGGCGGCCGGGCGGCCGTCGACGCGCTGCTCACCCTGCCCGCGGACCGGCGCCCGACCGGCCTGTTCTTCTTCAACGACCGCATGGCTGCGGGCGCCTACGTCTCCGCGCGGCACCACGGTCTGCGGATCCCGGAGGACCTGTCGATCGTCGGATACGACGACCAGCAGCTGATCGCAGCCGAGCTCGACCCCCCGCTCACCACGGTGGCCCTCCCGCATTACGAGATGGGTCGCTGGGCGACGGAGGTCCTGCTCGGCAGCATCGAGGCCCCCGACGGCGAGGACGGCGTCCTGCGGATGCCGTGCCCGCTGATCCCCCGGGCCTCTGTCGGCCCGCCGCCGGCCACGCCTGGACAGCCGGCCGGCGGCGGGGTGCAACAGCCGTGACCGCGTAGCGGTCACCGACCAGGGCCGGTGCAACGGCCCGCGGAAGGAACACTAGATGAAGCGCACGTCCTTCACCCCGGCCCTCGCGCTCACGGCGACCGCCGCCCTGGTGCTCAGCGCCTGCGGCCAGGCCGGCGAGACCTCCGGTGACGACGCCGACGGCGGTACCACGCAGGTCACGCTGTGGACCCACTCGGCGGGCAACCCGGCCGAGCTCGAGGTCTACGAGCAGATCATCGGGGACTTCAACGAGTCCCAGGACGCCTACGAGGTCGTGCAGGAGTCCTTCCCGCAGGCGGCGTACAACGACGCGATCGTCGCGGCGGCCGCCTCGGGCGACCTGCCCTGCCTGCTCGACATGGACGGCCCGATCGTCCCGAACTGGGCCTGGGCCGGGTACATCCAGCCGCTCGGCATCTCGTCGGACATCACCGACGACCTGCTCCCGACGGCGATCGGCGAGTGGGACGGCGAGATCTACTCCGCGGGCTACTGGGACGCCGCGCTGTCGATCTTCGCCCGGCAGTCGGTGCTCGAGGCGAACGGCATCCGGATCCCGACGCCGGACGACCCGTGGACGATCGAGGAGTTCGACGCCGCACTGGTCACGCTCCAGGGCGCCGGGTACGCGACACCGCTCGACATCGGCGCCGAGGACACCGGCGAGTGGTGGCCGTACGCCTACTCGCCCATGCTGCAGAGCGCCGGCGGCGACCTCATCGACCGGGAGTCGATGCGCACGGCGGAGGGCGCCCTCAACGGCCCGGAGGCCGTCGCGTTCTTCGAGTGGTTCGCCTCGGCCTTCGAGCGCGGCCTCACGTCGAACGCCGGCACCATCGGCAACGAGGAGTTCAACAACGACGAGGTGGCGCTCAGCTACACCGGCGTCTGGAACGCCCAGGGCTCGCTCGACGCCGTCGGCGACGACCTGCTGATCCTCCCCCCGCCGGACTTCGGCACCGGACCGAAGATCGGCGGCGGCTCCTGGCAGTGGGGCATCTCGTCGGGCTGCGAGGGCAGCGCGCTCGAGGGCGCCCGGGCCTATCTCGAGTTCTCCTTCACGCCGCAGTACATCGCCGCGTTCAGCGACAAGCAGATCGTGATCCCGGCGACCGAGGAGGCCGAGGCGCTCTCGGCGAACTTCGCCGAGGGCGAGCCGCTGCGGCCGTTCGTGGACCTCACCCAGTTCGCCGTCCTGCGTCCGGAGACCCCGGCCTACGCGGTCATCTCGAGCACGTTCGAGCGTGCCGCGAAGGACATCATGAACGGCGCCGACATCCGGTCCACGCTCGACCAGGCCGTCGCCGACATCGACGCCGACATCGAGGCGAACGACGGCTACGGGTTCTGACCCGACCGACCAGACGCAGGTGGCCGGGGCGGCGCAGCACGACGG
>JAEZZV010000333.1 GCA_023418375.1 Actinomycetes bacterium
GCCTCCGACTGGGCGGCCTCGCGGGCCGGCGTCTGGAGCGCGCGCTCGAGGTCGGCGTCCGCGCGGATGCCGCGGACCCGCACGCCGAGCACCTCCAGCCCGGTCGCGGTCACGCGCTCGTCGACGCGCAAGGCCCCGCCCACGCGGGTGCCCAGCGCGCCGGTAGCCGTGGCGACGGCCTCGGGCAGCGTCATCTCCGCGACGGCGTCCATGACGTGCCCGGCCGCCAGCTCGCCGAGCAGGTGGGCCACCTGCTCGAGCGGGGTGGCGGTCCAGCGGCCGGTGGCCGGGTCGATGCCCAGGTCCAGGCGCCGCGTCGCCAGCTCGGGGTCGGCGAACCGGTAGCTCACCGTGACCTGCGCGGTGACCTCCTGGAGATCGGCGGTGCGGGCGTGCGCCACGAGCGGCAGCTCGCGGTCGTCCACGGGCACCTCCGAGAGCACCGCCGCCAGCGGCCGGAACCAGAAGGCCAGGCCGACGCCGGACCGGCGCACCCGGCCGCCCGACATCTGGACGACGTGCGCGGTGGGGGCGGCGCGCAGGTGCCGCACGAACGGGTAGCGGGTGATGGTGGCCATGGTCGACCTCCTGTCGATCGTCGGTTTCTCGTCACTACGACGATAAACCTCCCCCTGTTTCTCGTCAAGGTGACGAGATAAGGTGCGCGCATGGCGTACGACCCGACCGCCTTCCCTCCTGTCGCGGTGACCGTCGACCTCGTCGTGCTCACGCTCCGCCGCGGCGCGCTGCACGTGCTGCTCGTCGAGCGTGGCGAGGAGCCGTTCCGCGGCCGCCTCGCTCTGCCGGGCGGGTTCGTGCGCCCGGACGAGACGCTCGACGACGCCGCCGCCCGCGAGCTCGCGGAGGAGACCGGCCTCCGCGACGTCCCCGGCCACCTCGAACAGCTGCGCAGCTACGGCGACCCGGCACGCGACCCGCGGATGCGCGTGGTCTCCGTGGCCTACCTCGCGCTCGCCCCCGACCTCCCCGAGCCGGCCGCCGGCACCGACGCCGCCGACGCGCGGTGGGTGCCCGTGGCCCGCGCGTCGGGCAGCGCGCTCGCCTTCGACCACCGCGTGATCCTGGCCGACGGCGTCGAGCGCGCCCGCGCGAAGCTCGAGTACACCTCGCTCGCCACCGCGTTCTGCCCGCCGGAGTTCACCGTGGCGGACCTGCGCGCTGTCTACGAAGCCGTGTGGGGTGCCGAGCTCGACCCGCGGAACTTCCACCGCAAGGTGACGAGCACGCCCGGCCTGCTGGTCGACACCGGCCGCACCCGGACCGAGGGTCGCGGTCGACCCGCCGCCCTCTACCGCGCCGGCGTCGCGCGGACCCTCCAGCCGCCCTTCACGCGCGACGGCTGAGAGGCCCGTCGGCGACGCTGCTCAGACCAGGCGCCCCTCAGACCAGGCGCACCTCGCCCGGACCCTCCGACACGAATGCGCGGACCACGGCACCCTCGGCCAGCGCCGCGTCCTCCTCGCCCGTCGTGAACGGCCGTACCGGCCGCACGACGACGTCGTCGCCGCTCACCTCCCACGTGGCTGCGACGAAGCCGTCCACCAGCACCGTCGCGTGCACCATCGAGTAGCCGGGCATGACGTGCCCCCGCGCGTCGTGGGGCAGGATGCGGGCCCGGTCGCGGTGGCCGAGCACCGCGTTGTCGAACGCGCCGAGGAAGCGCACCGGCGCCTCGGTGTCGGCTGGTGCGCGCGGGGCGTCGGGGAGGTCGAGCAGCTCGGTGCCGTCCGGGCCTGCGACGATCCGCAGCTCGGCCCGAATGCCGTCGACGACCTCGCGAAGCCGCGTCAGCCCCGACCATGCCTGCACGTCCATCACGCCGGCCGGGCCGAAGGCCGCGAGGTACCGCCGGACGAGCCGCTCGGCGTCGGGCAGGGCCGTAGGCCCGCCCAGCCAGGCCTCCGCCGTGCTCAGCCCGATCGCGCGTCGGCTCCACCACGACCCCCACGCCGACGTCGCGGGGTCGTGCACCACCGGCGTGAGGGACTCGACGGCCGCGACGAGCACCGCGCCGCGCCGTCCCGGGAACCGTTCGGCCAGGACGCCGGCCACCTCCCGGCGCGTCCGGACCTCGTCGCCCAGCGCCTCCCGGGCCGCCTCCACCAGCTCGCCGACGTCGATGCCGTCCGTCTGTGCGCGGTAGTACGGCGAACGCAGGAGGCGGTCGAGCATCGGCTGCACCGTGGGCCGCAGCCAGGCGTAGTCGTCGGCGGCGAGGAGGTGCTGGGTGCCGCGCAGCAGGGGCGTGCGGACGAGCGTGCGATCACGGACCAGGCGGCCGACGTCGTCGCGCGCCAGAGTCGGGATGCGCGCGCGCAGCGCCACGATCGCCCAGTTCGGCTCCTGCGCCTGCACCGCCACGAGGTGCCGGACGACGTCGGGCGCCGTCGCGCCGAGATCGCCCAGCAGACCCTGGCGCGCCAGGAACGTGCGGTTCAGTGCCCGAAGCCCGATCCGGTCCATCGCGCCACCGTACGAGCGGTACCGGTCAGGTCCTGACCGCATCCGGCGGCCTCAGGCGTCGAGGTGCACCACCTGGTCCCAGATCGCGCTCCAGGGGCCCGTCGTGCCGTCGCACGCGAGCACGGCGCCGCCCTGTTCCTCGTTCTCCAGGCCGAGCCCGTTGTCGATCCGTGCGACCGCCCGGCAGCCGTCCGCCCACTCCGGGCCGACCTCCCCGTACCCGACGAGCACGAACGGCCCGTCCTGCGCGTCGGGGGGCGGCCCCCAGTCGCCGTACCCGTTGTGCCCGCTGTAGACGGGGAGCGGCCCCCCGTACCACTCGAGCGCCCCGGCCTCCCCGTAGTTCGCGGTGAGGACGAGCTCGGCGCCGGACTCGCGAGCGGCTGCCGACACGGTCTCCGCGAAGGCGGGCCAGCCGAGCATCTCGGCCTGGCCGTCGTCGATCTCTACGAGGCCCGAGGACGCGTAGACCGACGCCGGCAGGACCGGCAGGACGATCGGCCACCCGACCACGGCAGCGGCGGCGAGGACGATCGTCGCCCGTCGGACCCGGCCGGCCGGCCCGGCCCGCACCAGGTCCACGGCCCCCGCGGCGAGGAGGACCGGGAGAAGCCCGACGAGGTAGTACGCCTTGCCTCCGGTGACGAGGAAGCCCAGCGTCAGGACCGCGAACGCCCACGCGAACGGCTTCGCCCAGGCGAGCCCGGACGTCCGCCAGAGCCGGAGCCAGCCGCGCACCCACAACCAGGTCGCCACGGGGCTGACGAGGATCGCCAGCAGCACGACGAAGGCGACCCGTTCCGGAAGGACCAGGTACTCGTCGCGGATGTCGGCAGCAAGTTCGAGCTGCGGCCAGCCGTGCGCGGCCTGCCAGAGCAGGTTCGGCGTCCAGATCGCGAGGGCGAGCGCGGCGCCCGCCCAGGTCCACGGCGAGCGCAGGTGGTGCCGCGTGGCCGGCGTGGCGAGCGCGCCGAGCACCAACCCGCCGAGCAGGAACGCGACGAGGTGCTTGTTCTGGAGCCCGATCCCGGCGACGGCCCCGACTGCGAGCCACAGGCGCGGCCTGTCCGTTCGCAGCGCGCGCGCCGCGAGCAGGGTGACCGCGACCCAGAAGAACGTGTCCACGGTCGCCGTCGACAGCCAGTGCCCCAGCCCGACGACGACGACGCCCGTCCCGACGGTCACAGCCGTCACCGTCTGCGTCGTGCGGTCGCCGCCGAGCTCGCGCGCGAGCAGGGCGGACATGACGACGACGGCCGCCATGAGCACCGCCGCCGGCGCGTGCAGGGCGACGACCGACCCGGGCGCGACGGCGTCGGCGATCCTGGCCAGCAGGGGAGTGAGCGCGGGCTGGTCGGGGTAGCCCCAATCGAGGCGATGCCCGGCGGCGACGAAGTACAGCTCGTCGCGGTGCGGCCCGTAGCGGCCCGCCAGCGCGAGGAGGATCACGAGGAGACCGCCGGCGGTCAGGAGCACGGGGCGCCAGGCGGCGGGGGGCGGCTCGTCGCGGACCACGGGGGCGGTGCCGGGCGTGGCTGGCGTGACCATGCTCCGAACTCTGCCGTACCGGGCGTGCCCGCGTGTCTACCTGGTGGAAACGCCATACCAGAACGTGGACATGTCTCTACCATCGTGCCGAGGCCCGGCGCGGCTGCTCGCCACCCTGCCGGGAGCCGCCTCGCCCCGCCGCCTTCGACGGTCGCCCGCGCCGTCCGAAAGGAACCGCCGTGAAGCTCCACCGGTCAGCCACGCGCACCACCCTCCTCGCCGCGGCGCTCGCCCCGGCCCTGCTCCTGGCCGCGTGCAGCGGCTCCGACGACGGCGGCGAGACCGCCGAGACCGAGACCCCCGCCGCCACCGACGACGGCGGCGACGCCGCGGCCGAGGGTGAGTCCGTCTCCATCGGCATCAGCCAGATCGTCAGCCACCCCTCGCTCGACGCCGCGCGCGACGGCTTCAAGGCCGCGCTCGAGGACGCGGGCTACGACGTCGACTGGGACGAGCAGAACGCCCAGGGCGACCAGTCGATCGCCGCGTCCATCGCCGGCGCGTTCGCGTCCGAGGACCTCGACATGGTCCTCGCGGTCGCGACGCCGACCGCGATCGCCGCCGCGCAGGCCGTCACCGACATCCCCGTGCTCTTCACCGCCGTGACCGACCCGGTCGGCTCCGCGCTCGTCGAGAGCATGGAGGCCCCCGGCGGCAACGTCACCGGGACGTCCGACGCCGTCGACGTCGCCGACATCCTCGAGCTGGTCACGCGCATCGCGCCCGACGCCGAGACCGTCGGCATCGTCTACAACGCGGGCGAGCCCAACGCGGTCACGCAGGTCGAGTGGGCGCAGGACGCCGCCGAGGAGCTCGGCCTGACGATCGAGCTCGCGACCGCCGACACCTCCGGTGCGGTGCAGCAGGCCGCCGACTCCCTCGACGTCGACGCGTTCTTCGTCATCACCGACAACACCGTGGTGAGCGCTCTCGAGACGCTCATCCAGGTCGCCGAGAACAAGCAGATCCCGGTCATCGCCTCCGAGGGCGACTCCGTGGCCCGCGGCGCCATCGCGACCATCGGCATCGACTACTACGCGCTCGGCTACCAGACCGGCGAGATGGCCGTCCGGATCCTCTCCGGCGAGGCCGAGGCGGCCACGACGCCCGTCGAGGTGCAGACCGAGCTCGCGCTCTACCTGAACACCGGCGCGGCCGAGCGCATGGGCGTCACGATCCCCGACGACCTCCTCGCCGAGGCCGACCCGGAGAACATCACCGAGTAGCGTTCTGGCCGTCGTCCCGGGCAGGGTCCGCCCGGCCCGGGACAACGGCACAGCGCCGTCCTACCCCGCCGGAGGCCGACCATGATGATCGCCGTCGAGCTCGGGCTCATCTACGCGGTGATGGCCCTGGGCGTGTACCTGACCTTCCGCATCCTCGACTTCGCGGACCTCACCGTCGACGGCAGCTTCACGACGGGCGCCTCGATCGCCGCGATCGGCATCGTGAACGGCATGCCGCCGGCGCTGGCGACGACGCTGGCGCTCGTCGGCGGCCTGGCCGCGGGCATGATCACCGGCCTGCTGCACACGCGTGGCCGCATCAACGGCCTGCTCGCGGGCATCCTCACGCAGATCGCGCTGTACTCGATCAACCTGCGGATCATGGGCAAGGCCAACGTGCCGCTGCTGCGCGAGACCACGTTGCTGACACCGCTCGCCGATGCCGACGCCATCGGGACGTGGCTGAGCGTCGGCATCTTCCTGCTGGTCGCCGTGGTGATCCTCGGCCTGCTGGTGTGGTTCCTGCACACCGACATCGGCCTGGCCATGCGGGCCACCGGCGACAACCCCGACATGATCCGGTCGTTCGGCGTGAACACCGACCACCAGAAGCTCCTCGGGCTGGCGCTCTCGAACGGCCTGGTGGCGCTCTGCGGCGCGATCATCGCCCAGTACCAGGGCTTCGCCGACATCGGCATGGGCATCGGCATGATCGTCGCCGGCCTCGCGTCGGTCATCATCGGCCAGGCGGTCCTCGGCCGGTCGTCTGTGGCGATCGCCGCGGCGGCCGTCGTCCTCGGGTCCGTGCTCTACCGCGTGGTCATCTACCTGGCGCTGAAGGCGGGTCTGAACCCGAACGACATGAAGCTGATCTCCGCCGTCCTGGTGGTGCTCGCGCTCGTCGTGCCGCAGTGGAAGGGCTTCGCGCGGATGGGTGGCGCGGTGCGTCGCCGGATGACGGCGATGTCCGAGACGCCGCTGGTCGAGAAGGAGGGCTGAGCGATGCTGAGCATCGAGAACGTCCACATGACGTTCTTCCCCGGCACCCTCAACGCTCGCGTCGCCCTGGACGGCGTGAGCCTGGAGCTCGCTCCCGGCGACTTCGTGACGGTCATCGGCTCCAACGGCGCGGGCAAGTCCACACTGCTCAACGTCGTCGCGGGCACGCTGCGGGCGGACTCCGGGACCGTGCGGATCGACGGCCGCGACGTCACGCGGCTGAGCGACCACCAGCGGGCCCGGTACATCGGACGCGTGTTCCAGAACCCGGCCGCCGGTACCGCGCCGCACATGACGATCGAGGAGAACCTCGCGATGGCGCTCGAGCGCGGCAAGCGCCGCGCCCTGCGCCTGGGCGTCACGAACGCCAAGCGCGCGCGGTTCCGCGAGGAGCTCAAGGCGCTCGAGCAGGGCCTCGACACGCGCCTCGGCGACTGGGTGAGCCTGCTGTCCGGCGGCCAGCGCCAGGCGTTGTCGCTGCTCATGGCCACCTTCAGCGAGCCGAAGATCCTGCTGCTCGACGAGCACACCGCGGCGCTCGACCCGCAGCGCGCGGCCCTGGTCACCCGGCTCACGGCGGAGATCGTCGAGCGCTTCGGCCTGACGACGCTCATGGTCACGCACAACATGGACCAGGCGCTGAGGCTCGGGAACCGGCTGATCATGATGCACGAAGGCCGGATCATCCTGGACCTCGACGCCGAGGCGAAGTCGAAGATGACCGCCAAGGGCCTGCTCGCCGAGTTCGAGAAGGTCAAGGGCGACGCCCTGGACGACAGCCTGCTCCAGTAGCGACGCCGCCTCCGCGTGCGGCGAAGGGTTCCTACCGACATCCGGTAGGAACCCTTCGCTGCAGGGGTTCCGGTCAGACCAGGGCGGCGGCCAGGGGTTCCTCCGCCGGCTCCGACGTCGGGCCCGCGTCCGAGTGCGCAGCCCGCGGACGGGCCGTGATCATCAGCGCGGCGACCACGGCGCCGGCGAGCAGGAAGCCCGTCGAGTACCAGATCGCCACGGAGAACCCGTGCACCGTCCCGACGGCGACGGCCACCTCGTTCGCGGCGCCGTGCGTCGTGAGGTAGCTCGCCGTGGCCGACGTCGCGACCGTGTTGAGCAGCGCGATGCCGATCGAGCCGCCGACCTGCTGGGCGGTGTTCACGGTCGCCGACGCCACGCCCGCGTCGCGCGGGGCGACGCCGAGCGTCGCCGTCGCCATCGCCGGCATGAAGGTCATGCCCATGCCCAGTCCGAGGAAGGCCAGGGACGGCAGCACGTGCAGCAGGTACGACGAGCCCACCTCGATCTGCGTGAGGTACGCGAGCGCGCTCGCGGCGATCACCAGGCCGGGCACCATGATCTGGCGCGGCGCGACGCGCGGCAGCAGCCGGGCAGCGATGCCGACCGAGCCGAGCATCATGCCGGCCGTCATCGGGAGGAACGCGAGGCCCGTGCGGACGGGGGAGTACCCCTGGATCACCTGCAGGTAGTAGGTGAGGAAGAGGAACAGGCCGAACATCCCGATGGTGGACAGCCCGACGGCGAGCAGCGCGCCGCCGCGGTTGCGGTCGCGCAGGACGCGCAGCGGGAGCAGGGCGTGCTCGGTCCGGCGCTCGACGACGACGAACGCGGCGAGCAGGGCCGCGCCGACGGCGAACATCGCGAGGACGAGCGGCGCGGTCCAGCCCTCCTGCTCGGCCTCGCTCAGGCCGTAGACGATCGCGAGGAGCCCGCCGCTGGCGAGCAGGGCGCCGGCGACGTCGAGCCGCGTCTCGCGCTGCTCGCGGCGGTCGCGCAGGAACGCGACGGCGCCGGCGATGGCCAGGGCGGCGATCGGCGCGTTGACGAGCAGGGTCCAGCGCCAGTCGACGTACTGCGTGAGCAGGCCGCCGACGATGAGGCCGACGGCGCTGCCGCCGCCCGCGATCGCGCCGTAGATGCCGAAGGCGCGGGCCCGCTCGTGCGGCTCCGTGAACGTGGTGGTGACCAGGGACAACGCAGCCGGCGCGAGCAGCGCGGCGAAGATGCCCTGGAGCGCACGGGCGCCGAGGAGCATGCCGAGGTTCGCCGCGACGCCGCCGAGCGCGGAGGCCGCCGCGAAGCCGGCGAGGCCGACGATGAGCGCCCGCTTGCGGCCGATGAGGTCGCCGACACGGCCGCCCAGCAGCAGCAGGCCGCCGAACGCGAGCGTGTAGGCGGTGATGACCCACTGGCGGTCGGCGTCGCTGATGCCGAGGTCGGCCTGGGCCGAGGGGAGCGCGATGTTCACGATGGTCATGTCGAGCACGACCATGAGCTGGGCGAGCGCGATGGCGACGAGGCCCCACCAGCGGCGGGGGTCGGGGGCGGCGTCGGCCGTGGCAGTGGTCGTGGCAGTGGGCGTGCGGCCGGTCGCGGCGTCTGCCGTGCCGGCTGGTTCGAGGCGTGCAGGGTCCATGACGGGGCCTTCCTACGGGAGGACGAGCGACACCGCTCGGGAGTGTCGGCCGGGGCGGGAGCCTCGACGGAGCCGGGCCCTGTTTACTAGCCGCCCGGTAAGTTAGGATGGACGCTAAGCCGGTAACTAGCCGGTCGTCAAGTAAGAATCTCAGGATGCGACGGGACCGGGGACAATGGACGCCATGGCTGCCCAGACGCGACGACGCGGGGACACCCGGGGCGACATCCAGCGCACCGCCCTGCGGCTGTTCAACACCCAGGGCTACGACAAGACGTCGCTCCGCGAGATCGCCGAGGACCTCGGTCTGACCAAGGCCGCGCTCTACTACCACTTCCCGACCAAGGACGACATCCTCGAGAGCCTCCTGCGCGACGTCGCGGCCTCGCTCGACGAGCTCATCGTCTGGGCCCGGTCGGAGCCGTCGACGCGCGAGCGCCGGCTCGAGTTCCTCGAACGCCTCGGCGCCGCCACCCGCGGCGGCACGGGCGACCTCATGCGGTGCGTGCAGCAGAACGAGCTCGCCATCGCCGGCATGCCCGGGGCGATGGGCATCGTCAAGCGCTACAAGAAGGAGCTCGCGGACGCGATCCTCCCGGCGGACGCGGATGTCGAGGGCCGGCTGCGCGTGCGACTCGCGGTCATGGCGGTCCTGGTGGGCGGCCACGGCTCCGCCGACCTCGGCGGGACGGTCGACGAGCGTCACTCCGCCGCCCTGCGCATCGCCGCGGAAGTCATGCCCTGAGGCCCGACTCGGGTGGCCGGCCCGGCCCGGGCTGCGGGCCCGGGAACCGGACGGCGACGGCGGACGTTGAGTCCCGGTCGGCTGCCCGCGCCGGCGCCCTGCCACGGAGGTGCTCATGACCGCGTCCTCGACCCCGACGACCTCGGCCCCCGCCCCGCTCCCGCCGCTGCCCTCGCTCGCCGATCAGGTCGAGCGGCTCGTCGCGCTCGGCCTGCCCGATGCCGCGGGCGTCCCGCCCGAGCGGCTGCGTGTCGCCGTCGACCGGGCCGGCGTGGGCGACGCCCTCCTCGTCGTGCACCCCGACCGCGTGCCGCCGTCGGCGCTCGCGCCGCTGCTGCGGCTCGGCGACCGGCCGGGGTTCGTGGTCGAGGACATGACCGACGTCGACGCGTTCGCGCCCATCCCGGGCGCGGAGCCGCCGGCCTCGCCGTTCTGGCTGGTCACCGGCGTGCAGCGGGGTGACGAGATGGCCAACTGGTCGCCCGACGAGGCCCTGCCCGCGATCGTCGGCGCCGGCCGGACGCCGCTCACCCTCGCCGAGGGGATCGGGTGGGCCCTGCAGGTGCCGGACGTCCTCGACCGGAACCACTGCTACATGACCATCGGCTCGCGCCTGCGCAAGCCGAACGGTCGGCTCGACGCGCGGACGCCCGCGCTGTGGATCAGCAACGGCACCGGCCGGGACGGCAAGGAGCGCCGGAACGCGCCCAAGGTCGGCTGGTGCTGGGCGGGCAACCGTCACACCTGGCTCGGCTTCGCGTCGGCCGACGCGCGGGTCCCCCTCCAACTCTGACGCGCCCGGAGACACGCAAATCGGTGGACCGGGCGCGCGGCGCCCGCCTACCGTGGCCGACGTCGTCTGCGAGAGGAACGTCATGAAGCTGTGAGATCCGGCGCCGGGTTGGTGCCACGTCGGCCCGCACCCACTGCGAACCCTCGGGATCTCACATGTCTCTCGCCTCACGTCTGCCTGCTGCCGCCGCGCCCGCTGTCGTCGTCGACGGCGTCCGCTTCGCGTGGCCCGACGGCGCCCCTGTGCTCACCGACGTCACGGTCACGTTCGGGGCCGCGCGGACCGGGCTGATCGGCCCGAACGGCTCGGGCAAGTCCACGCTCCTGCGCCTGATCGCAGGCGAGCTCGCGCCCGACGCCGGCACGGTGCGCGTCGGCGGTGACCTCCGGTTCCTCCGGCAGGACGCCGCCGCCGCACCGGGCGCGACGGTCGCCGACCTGCTCGGCGTCGCGCGCGTCCGGCGCGCCCTCGCCGCGATCGAGGCGGGCTCGCTCGACACCGCCGACTTCGACGCGGTCGGCGACGACTGGGCCGTGGAGGAGCGCGCACTCGCCGAGCTCGCGCTCCTGGGGCTCGACGCCGACGCGGCCCTGCTCGACCGGCCGGTCACCGACCTCTCGGGCGGCGAGGCGATGCAGGTCGCGCTCACGGGGATCCGGCTCGCCCGGCCCGCCGTCACGCTGCTCGACGAGCCGACCAACAACCTCGATACGACGGCCCGCGCGCGCCTCTACGCGGCCGTTGACGCCTGGCCGGGCGCGCTCGTCGTGGTCACGCACGACCGCGAGATGCTCGAGCACGTCGACGCGATCGCCGACCTCGGCCGCCCGGGCGTGCCTGTGTACGGCGGCACGTTCAGCGCCTACGCACAGCACCGGGCGGTGCTCCAGGAGGCGGCCGAGCGCGACCTGCGCGACGCCGAGGCCGCGCTCCGCGTCGCGAGGCGTGAGGCGGTCGAGGAGGAGACGAAGCTCGCCCGACGCTCGGCGGGCGGCCGCAAGGCGGCAGCGTCGAACCGCTACATGCCGATCGTCGCGGGCGCCAAGAAGCGGGCCGCGGAGGTGAGCGCCGGCCGGGTGCGCGGCGTCCACGCCGACCGCGTGAGCCGGGCCGCCGCCGAGCGCAGCCGGGCCGATCTCGTGGCCCGCCCCGACGACGTCATCCGCATCGACCTCCCCGCCACGGCGGTCCCCGCGGGCAAGAGCGTGCTGGCCATCGAGTCCGCGGGGCGGGTGCTCAGCCTCTGGGGCGGCGAGCGGATCCGGCTCGCCGGGGACAACGGCGCGGGGAAGTCCACGCTCCTGGACGTCCTGCTGGGCCGGGACGTGCCGCACCGAGCCGCGGTGTTCGGGGACGCGCTGTCGGTGGTGACGCCCGTCGCCGTGCCGGTGGGTCACCTCGCGCAGCGCACGCTCGAGCTCGACGGCTTCCCCGACGCGCTCGCGGCCGTGCGCTCCGCCGCCCCCGGGCGCACCCCGCACGACGCGCGGGCGATCCTCGCCCGGCTGCTGCTCCGCCGTGACGCGCCCACCCGGCCGATCGCGGCGCTCTCCGGCGGCGAGCGGTTCCGGGTCGCGCTGGCCCGGGTGCTCTTCGCGGACCCTCCGCCGCAGCTCCTGGTCCTCGACGAGCCGACCAACAACCTCGACATGACGAGCGTCGACCGGCTCGTGCAGGCGCTCGAGGACTACCGCGGCGCGCTCGTCGTCGTCACGCACGACGAGCACCTGGCCCGTGACCTGCGCGTCGACACCACCTGGGAGGTCACGCGGCCGGCCGCCGACGGCCCGGCCGTCGTGCGTGCGTCGTGATCCGAGCCCCCACTCGAGGGGGAACGACGGGCCGGGTCAGCGGGTCGTGAGGCGGAGCATGGTCCAGGAGACCGGCGGGAGCTCGACGCGCGCCCGGCCGTCCTCCACCCGCGCCGACGCGTTCGGGCGCGGGGCGAGGGCGCCGTCGTCGTCGGGGGTGGCCTTGGCGTGGGGGTCCGCGTTCGCCATGGTGACCGCCTCGACCAGGCGGGCCGCGCCGAACGCGCGCACGTCGACCTCGACGGTCGTCGCCTCGGTCAGCGAGCGGTTCACGACGAAGGCCGCGACCTCCCCTGCCTCGGGGTCGTGAGTGGCGACGGCGTCGACCACCGGGGTGTCGCCGAACCGCGCCGTCTCGTGCGTGGGGCTCCCGACCTGCGCGCGCAGGACCTCGCCGCGCGCGTGCCGCGACGTCAGCGCGAACGGGTGGAACGTCGTCTGGCGCCAGGCCCGCCCGCCGGGCTCGGTCATGATCGGCGCGATGACGTTGACGAGCTGGGCCAGGCTCGCCGAGTGCACCCGGTCGGAGTGCCGGAGCAGGGAGATGAGCAGGTTCCCGACGACGACGGCGTCCGCCACGGAGTAGTGGTCCTCGAGCAGGCGCGGGGCCACGGGCCACGAGTCCGCGGGCGGCTTCGACTCGTCGGCGTGGATGTACCAGACGTTCCACTCGTCGAACGAGATGTTGATCCGCTTGGTCGCGTGCTTGGCCGCGCGCACGGCGTCCGCCGTCGCGACGACGTCGTCGACGAACCGGTCCATGTCCACCGCCGACGCGAGGAAGCTCACCAGGTCCCCGTCGGCCTCGTGGTAGTAGCTGTGGGCCGAGATGTAGTCGACGTCGTCGTAGGTCGCCTTGAGGACCGTGCGCTCCCAGTCGCCGAAGGTCGGCATGTCGGAGCTCGAGCTGCCGCACACCACGAGCTCGAGGCCCGGGTCGACCATCCGCATCGCGCTGGCGGTCTCGGCGGCGAGGCGGCCGTACTCGGCGGCCGTCTTGTGGCCGATCTGCCACGGCCCGTCCATCTCGTTGCCCAGGCACCACATCCGGATGCCGTGCGGCTTCTCGGTGCCGTACGCCCGGCGCAGGTCCGACCAGTGCGTACCGGCCTCGATGTTGCAGTACTCCAGCAGGTCCAGCGCCTCCTGCACCCCACGGGTGCCGAGGTTGACCGCCATCATCGGCTCGACCCCGGCCCGGGCGCACCACCGCATGAACTCGTCGACGCCGACCGTGTTCGGCTCCGTCGAGTGCCACGCCAGGTCCAGCCGCGCCGGTCGCTGCCCCACCGGCCCGATGCCGTCCTCCCACCGGTACCCGGAGACGAAGTTGCCGCCCGGGTAGCGCACCGTGCTGACGCCGAGCTCGCGCACGAGGGCGAGGACGTCGCCGCGGAACCCGTCCTCGTCCGCCGTCGGGTGGCCCGGGTCGTGGATCCCCGTGTACACCGAGCGACCCAGGTGCTCCACGAAGCCGCCGAACGTCCGTCGCCGCACGGGCGAGACCGTGAAGGCAGGGTCGAGGGTCACGGTCGCGTGCAGCACAGGGGTACTCCTAGGCGGGGGAAAGGGAGCCCGTTCCCGCGCGCGCGCCATCGGGAGACGCGGGTACTGGCCGCGAGGCTACTCGCAGCACCCCGAGGGCGAGCAGGACCTGCGCCCCCACGTACGTGAACATCACCCAGAAGCCGTAGCCGGGCAGGTCGAAGCCGTCGACGAACGCGTTCAGCGCGATGAGCGAGTCGGAGACGACGAACGCGACCCCGCCCACCGCCGCGCGCTGGTCGAAGGTCGCCAGCACCGCCATCGCGCTCAGGGTCGCGCCGTAGACCACGACGGGCACGAGCAGCTCGTCGGCACCCGGCGCGCACAGCGCGACGAGGACCACCAGGACCACGACGTACGGAGCCACGAGCACCGGCCCGCGCCCGAGGAGGCCGTCGCGACGCAGCGGCCAGAACGCCACCAGGTACGCGACGTGGGCGAGGAGGAAGAAGCCCAGCATCGTCACGAACGACAGGTCGTCGGGCACGAGGTCCGGGGCGGTGTCGCCCAGCCACGACAGCCCGAGCCCGACGACGGTCAGCCGGACCAGCCGGGTCGCGCGCCCGGGTCCCGCGGCCAGCCACACGACCGCGGCCAGCAGCGGCATGAGGAACCACTGCGTGACGTCGGCGACCTCGCCTCCGCCCGCGAGCTGGGCGCCCAGGTGGACGGCCGTGACGAGCCCGAGCGCGCCGACCGCGCCGCGCACCGGCGTCACGGGCGCACCCCGGCGTCGGCGGTGTCGGCGGTGTCGGAGC
>JAEZZV010000128.1 GCA_023418375.1 Actinomycetes bacterium
GGCCGGCCTGCTGCTTCTCGATCTCGGCGGCGCGCATCTGGTCGAACTCGGAGCGCAGCACCCGCAGACCGTCGCGCGGCGCTCCGTCCATGATGACGTTCCCGTGCTCGAGCACGACGGCGCGGTCCGGCACGCGCCGGACCGTGCCGTCGCTCAGCGGGTCTGCGCGCGGTTGAAGTACTCCTGGCTGCGGCCGATCTGGATCGGCAGCACGAAGTCACCCTCGCCCGCCATCATCGGCTTGTAGGTCGCGATGCCCGACGGGTCCGCCGCGCGTCCGAGCATCAGCCGGTAGTACTCGTCGAGCCGGATCAGGGCGGCCTCGTCCGACAGCACGATCGCCCGCACGACCGCGTGCAGACCGGTCCGCTGCGCGGTCGCCGCCCAGGACGAGCGCTCGGCGGCGGACGCCGAGCGTCCGAGGATGCGCTGGTAGACCCCGTCCACCCACGTCCCGAGGTCCTTGCGACCGATGACGTCGAACCCCTCGGCGCTGGCGTAGACCTGCACCTGGAGCTCCGGGACGGTCATCCCTTGCACCATGTGGTTCACCCAGGTCTGCGTCCCCGTCGGGTCGGGCTCACGTCCCAGAGCGGTTCGGTACTGACGCTGCACGAAGGTGTAGATCCGCTCGTTCGACCGGACGATGCCCTGCGCCACCGGGGTGGAGTCACCCGTGAGCATGAGGTGCTGGCTCCAGGTGGCCAGGCCCGTCGGGTCGGGCGCCCGGCCGAGGATGTCCTGGTAGAGCGCGTTGACGAGCTTCGTGGCCTGGTCGCCGGCGAGACCCGACACGCTGAACCAGTCGCTCTTGAGACCCAGCCTCGTCCGCACCTGCGCGCCGGTGAACGTGCTCGTGGCGCCCGACGTCGTGCGGACCGTGAGGGACTGGACCCGCCCGCCCTCCTCACCGAGCCCGTTGCGAGCGGTGATCGCGATCGAGGCGATCGGCCCCGTGCCCAGCGCCGCCGCGACCGACGCCTGGGTCAGGGTCACCGACCACGTGTGGTTCGGGTTGGCCGCCGTAGCGTCACCGAGGTCCTGGACCGCCGGGAAGCTGCCGCCCGCCGTCCACCCCCCGGTGGACGAGCTGAACTCGGCCCGGACGATGGCGCCGTTCGCCGCGCGCCGCACCTGCCCGCTGGTCTCGCTCACGGCCTGGGACGTCGTCGCCTGCTCCACCGAGGTGACGGTCCCGCCGCTGGGCTGACGGAAGGCGCCGTTGTACACCTGGCACGTCGTGGTGTCGCAGATCGTTCCGCCCGAGGACAACGCGTAGGAGCGAGCGGCGACGGCCTGCGCCTTGAGCGCCTGCATGCCGCGTCCCCCTCCGGCGGTCCCCCAGCCGGAGGGAGACTCGCTCGGCACGACGCTGCGCAGGTAGTCGTCGATCGTCACGAGGTTCACGACCTGCTGGCCCGAGCCGCCGTTCACCGCGGTGAGCGCGCCACGGTAGGCCGTGGTCGTGAACGAGCCAGGCTCGCACATGCGGAGCAGGTTCGCGGGGTTGCCGGGGTCGGCCGAGGTCGTGACCGCGACGCCCGACGCGTTGCCGGTGCTCCACAAGGACCACGGCCCGCCGCACCCCGAGCCGAGCCACGCCTCGAAGGTGCCGGACGCGGCGTCGCGGCGCAGCAGCACGGCGGAGCTCCCGGTCGCCGTCCCGTTCACGGCCAGCGCCGTTCCCGTCACGACCATGTCCCCGCCGAACCGGGTGAGCTGCACCGCGATCGTCGGGTTGCCCGCGTCTCCCGCCAGCCGCGTGCCGCCGTAGTAGTGGTCGAGGATCTGCTGGTAGCTCCACCCGTGGTCGACCGCGTACCCGTACGCCCCGTACTGCCCCATGCCCCGGCCGTGCCCGTAGCCGTGGCCGACGAACGTGAACGTCGGGTCCGCGGCCGCCGCGGGCCGGGCGGGCAGGACGACGCTCGCGAGCACGAGGGCGAGGACGGCCAGGAGCGCGGGCAGCGCCCGCAGCGCCAGACGCCGCCCGGGCCGGCGGGTCAGGGAGGTGCTCGTCATATCGCGATTATCGGCGCACGGGTCGCATGTCTGAGGGAGCGGCGCGCCCGGACACCCGTTCGCCGCGCGCTCACGCGACCAGGACGACGTGGAGACGCCGGCTCGCCGTCGGTCCGCGAGTAGGCTCTCCGGGGCGTCGCGGGGGCCGCGCGCAGGTACCTCGAAGGAGCTGGACGACTGCATGACCACACATCCCGCCCGCGACGATCGTCCGTCCGCGCCCGGAGAGGCCGCGGCGACGGGGACGACGCCCGGACCGGGAGAAGCAACCGGCGACGAGCCCGACGAGACCGTCCCGCGACGACGTCGTGCCCTCGCGTTCGCTCGTCGTCACTGGGCCGTCCCGTCCCTCGTCCTGTGGACCCTGGTCGTGTGGATCCGGCCCGTGCTCGGGGACCCGGTGCACCGCCGGCTCTCCAACCCCGGTGACTCCGAGTCGTTCTCCCTGTACCTGTCGTGGAACGTCCACGCGCTCACCCACGCCAAGGACCCGTTCTTCATCGACAACCTCTACGCCCCCGGCGGGATGGACCTCGGCAACGCCCTGTCGTTGCCGTCGGTGTCGCTGCTCGTCGCGCCGATCACCGCGGCGTTCGGCGGCACCGCCGGGTACAACGCCGCATTCCTGCTGGCGATCGCGCTGGGTGCCGTCGCGGTGTACCTGCTCGCGCGCGAGCTCACGGGCTCGGTCGTCGGCGCGACCCTCGCCGGTTCGCTGATGGTCGTCAGCCCCTACGTCACGGGCCACGCGCTCGGGCACCTCAACCTGCAGTGGACGTTCGGGCTCCCCCTCCTCGCCTACCTCGTGGCGCGCTGGCACCACGGTCGGCTGCGGACCCGATGGTTCGTCACCTGGGTCGTGCTGGTCGTCGCCTTCACCGTCGGGGCGTCGACCGAGCTGCTCGTCACGCAGACCGTCTTCGCCCTGGTCGCTCTCGCCGTGGCGTGGGTCGCCCTGACCCGCGAGGCCCGTCGACGACTGCTCCGCGGCGTCCCGTGGCTCGCGCTCGGGGCCGTTCTCGGCCTGGTCGTCGCCAGCCCGGTGATCCTGGCCGGGCTGCGCTCCGGGATCCCGACCGACGTCGGCAACGCACCCGGGTTGTACTCGAGCGACCTCACCAACGTGCTGGCACCGACGCACCTCACCCTGGTCGGAGACTCCTTCTTCCAGGATCTCCGGCAGGCGTGGAAGGGCAACGACGCCGAGAACACGGCCTACCTGCCGGTCACGCTCGTCGCACTGGTGGTCGCGGGCGCGGTCGCGATCCGAGGGCGGCTCCAGGCGGCGCTCTGGGCGTTCGCCGGCATCGCGCTGATCGCGAGCTTCGGCCCCGTGCTGCGCGTGGCTGGCTTCGCCACCGTGCCCCTCCCGTGGTCCGTCCTCGAGCGTGTCCCCGGACTGGACCACGCGCTCCCCGGCCGGTTCTCCGCGTTCGTGTTCATGGCCGTGAGCGTCCTCGTCGCCTCGGTGTGGGCCCACCGTGGCCGCTGGGGCTGGATGGTCGTGACGGCCGTCGCCGCGTCCCTGGTCCTGCTGCTGCCGAACTTCACGACGATGGCGTTCCCCGCGGGGGCGAGCGACCCCGAGCCCGGCTCGATCGACGTGGTCCGGGAGCACGTGGAGCCGGGCGAGAACGTGCTCGTGCTGCCCGTCGGTCAGTGGGGCCCGGGCATGCGCTGGATGGACGACCTGGACTTCGAGTTCGACATGCCCAGCGGCAACGGCGGCGGCGCCGCCCCACCGGAGGGACTCCGGGACCCCGTGGCCGCGGCACTGTGGGCGACCGACCTCGACTACGACTACGCGGCGACCCTGCCGGACTACCTGCAGCGGGTGGACGCCGACCTCGTGCTCGTCGACTCCCGCTATCCCGAGTGGGTCGACGTGGCGCGCCACGCGCTCCCCGTGACCGGGGTGGAGCAGGCGGGCGTCTGGGTCTTCGACCTCGACTGAGGCGTCGCGCGGCGGTCAGGCCCGCGGGGCGATCTCGTCGAACAGCCGCACGTGCTGCTCGACGACACGATCGGCGGAGTACCGCGCACGGGCTTCGGCCGCTCCGCGCGAACGGTCGAGCTCGGCCTCTGCGAGCTCGCTCAACGCGCGGGTCAGCCCGTCGACGTCGCGCGGTGCCACGACCCGGCCGAAGCCGGTGTCACGCACGGGCATCCTGACCCCGGGCAGGTCGCTCGCGACGACCGGGACCCCGAGCATCAGCGCCTCGACCTGGACGATGCCGTACGCCTCGAGCGAGTTCACCGACGGCAGCGCGAAGACGTCGAGCGAGGCGTAGAAGTCCGGCAGGTCCTCGTCGGGGACGAAGCCCATCAGCCGGACGCGCTCGTCGTCGCCGATCGCGGCCCGCACACGTTCGACGACGCTGCCGCCCGCGACCTTGGCGAAGTCGCCACCGATCAGCAGCCGGGCGTCGGGACCGAGCCGGCGGAACGCCCGCACCAGGTACTCGAGCCCCTTCTCCTCCACGATGCGTCCGAGGAAGCCCACGTGCAGCCCGTCGCCCTCCCTGAACCGCGGCGTGCCCCCCGAGCGGTCCAGGGCCGGCGCCGGCACCGCTCGGGTCCGTCCCGCCATCGCCGCGTGCAGCCGGCTCGAGCGCGCGTAGTCCTCGCTCGTCACCGCGACGACGTCGGCGTGACGCAGGGCGAGCGCGTGGGACACGTCCAGCGCGCGCACCTGGACGGCGTTGAGAGCGCCCGGCGGCAGCGTCACGTCGCACTGGTAGGTGACCGCCGTGGGAACGCCCCGGGTCGCGGCCGTGACGGCACCGGCCTCGAGCATCGGCAGGTGCAGGTGCAGCAGGCGCGCCCGCCGGGCCCAGCGGGCGACGGTCGGGACGAACGCGGGGCTCACGATGCCCTTGCCGATCCGGGCGACCACCGGGGTGCGGACGACCCGGACGCCGTTGATGGTCTCGCGAGCAGGCGTGGCCGGGTCGTGGTGCCCGGCGACGACCAGCACGCGCCATCCACGCGCTGCCAGTCCCTCGGCGGTCACCCGTGCGGCCTCGGTGACACCCGAGACGTAGGGCGCGTAGTAGTTCAGCGCGACGACGACGTCGTAGGCGGGACGAGCGCTCATGGGCGAGCTCCTTCCGGAACGTGCGGCAGGCGCCGCACCGACAGCAGGACGACGGGGACGAGGACGAGGCCCGCGACACCGGCCCCGACGAGGAGCGGCAACGTGACGCGTGCGGCGAGATCCGGCACGACGAGCGCGACGACGACGGCGGCGACCACGCCCGCGAGCCAGGCGGGTCCGGTCCAGCGGTGCAGACCGAGCGCCACGGCGAGGTCGTTGGAGACCGACGCGACGAGGTACGCAGCCACACCGAGCACGACGACGAGGAGATCACCTGCACCCACCTCGTAGTCGGCGCCGAACACGATCGGCACCAGCGACGGACCGGCGAGGACGCCGACCACGACGGTGAGCGCACCGGCTCCCAGGACGACCGCGGCGAGACGCCGCACGAGCGCGCGGACGCCGTCGCCGTCGCGGCGCGACCTCATGCCCGCCAGCGGCGCCACGTAGAGCGCCTGCGCGGCCTGGGTCACGAACACGGGGAGCCGGGCGAGCGTCACGGCCGCCAGGAGGTGCCCGGCCCGGGTGGCCGCCCCGGGCGCTGCGGCGACGAGGCCCGCCACCACAGGGCCGCTGTTGAGGAGCACCTGCATGCCGAGCATCGCCACCACCAGGTCGGCCACGGCGCGCCGGGCGTCCGTCGGCGCGTCACGGAGGTCGACGACGTCGTCGGCCTCGCCCGAGGCGGAGGCACGACGCACGGCGGTCCTGCCCACGACCGCGCACGCGACCGACGAGACGGCCACCGCGGCCAGGTAGGGCGCCACCGACGTCGTCCCGGAGAGCCACAGCGCAGCCGCGATGGACGCACGGACGGCGGCGTCGACCAGGACCACGGTCGCGTACGCGCGGCGGCGCCCGTCCCCCGCGAGCACGCCACGGGCGGGGAACTGCCAGACGAATCCGGCGACCGTCGGCACGAAGAGCGCGACCGCGGCCCAGGCGACGGCGTCGAGCGAGGCACCGTCGCGGAGCAACCAGGCGACGAGATGCACGAGCACCGCGCCGACCGCGAGCGGTACCGCGGTCCGCACCCCGCGAGCGAACGCCGACGCGCCCCGCCACGCACCGGCGGCGGTGCGCGTGGCCAGCACCTGCTCGACGGGCAGGAACGCGCCGAGCGACGCGATCACGGCCGCGGACCAGAACAACGAGAACGAGGCGTAGCCCGCAGGACCGACCGCGCGGCCGACCACCACGAGCAGCACGTACGTGGCTGCGCCGGAGACGACAGCTCCGCCCATCACCCAGGTCGGGGACCGAGGACCGGGCGCCCTCATGCCAGGACGACGGCGGTGCCGAACAGGGCGAGCCAGATCAGGCCCAGCACCTGGAGCGTCCGGTCACCGAGGACCACGCTCTCGGGTTCGCCGGCCCCGCCGCGGTCGATGTCGAGCGCGTAGCGCAGGATCGCGACGACGAACGGCGCGATCGAGAGCTGTGTGAGAAGCGACTGGTGCCCGGGCAGCGAGAACGCCCACAGGGAGTAGAAGACGACCGTCGCCGATGCGGCGATGCCCCACACGAACCGCAGGTAGCTCGCCGAGTACGCCTCGAGGGACCGCCGGGTCGACGCCGCCCCCTCACCCACCAGGTGCACCTCCGAGTACCGCTTGCCCGCGACCATGAACAGCGAGCCGAAGGTGGCGACCAGCAGGAACCACGGCGACAGGGCGACGTCGGTGGCGACCCCGCCGGCCACCGCGCGCAGCAGGAAGCCGGAGGAGACGATCGCCAGGTCGATCACCACCTGGTGCTTCAACCAGACGCAGTAGGCCACCTGCACCATGGCGTAGAGGCCCAGCACCGCCGCGAGGTCGCGCTCCCCCGCGACCGCGAGTCCCGTCGGGACCAGGACGAGGAGCAGCGCCGCCAGCACGGTCGCCACCGGCACGGGGAGCGCGCCGGACGCGATCGGCCGGTTCCGCTTGACGGGGTGCTGACGGTCGGACTCACGGTCCAGGACG
Source organism: Actinomycetes bacterium (assembly GCA_023418375.1). Taxonomy (GTDB): domain Bacteria; phylum Actinomycetota; class Actinomycetes; order Actinomycetales; family Cellulomonadaceae; genus Actinotalea. Next base: position 7,090 of record JAEZZV010000128.1, read on the forward strand.
TCGTTCAGCAGGTAGACGCCTGACGCCACCAGCGAGAACGTGGTGAACGCGAGGACCACGCCGCGCAGCCCGTGCGCGGTCAGCAGCGTGCCGGCGGCGATCGGCCCGGCTGCGACGAGGACGTTCTTCACCCACTGGCGCGGACGCATCGCCCGCACCGCCGCCGGCAGCGTCCTCATCGGGCGGCCCGCGCACGCAGGCGCACCGCGGCACCGGCCAGCGCACCCAGGGCGGCTCCCGCGGCGACGTCCGAGGGGTAGTGGACCCCGACGACGACGCGCGAGAGCGCCATGCCTCCAGCGAGCGCCGCGGCCGGGAGCGGTCCGACGATCCCCCCCAGGACCACGCAGGCCGCGGTGGTCGAGGCGGCGTGCGCGCTCGGGAAGCTGAGGTCGGAGGGCGTCCGCACCAGCACCCGCACCGACGGGTCGTCGGGGCGCGGGCGCCGGACCACGCGCTTGACGACGACGGCTGCGGCGTGCGCACCGAACGCGGCTGCGGTCACGCCGAGCCACGTGGACCGTCGACGCCGGTCGACGGCACCGCCGACGAGACCCAGCGCCAACCACCCCGCCGCGTGCTCGCCCCAGGCAGAGTAGGCACGCGCCGCGACCGGGAGCGCCGGGCTCCGGGACGCGACACCCTGGACCCGCTGCATGATGCGGATCTCCGCGCTCGCCACTGTCGTGCTCACCTCGTGGTGTCGGTTCGCCGGCGGGTCGCGGGGCGCAGACGCGTCCGGCGGGCCGCCGGGGACCGGCTCACGAGTACTGGGCGACCGCCTGGTTACGGTACTCCACGCTCCCGACGATCTGGCTGCGCAGATCGCCCTCGCCACGAGCCAGGAGCACGGGCGGCCAGGTCGCCATGCCCGCCGCGTCGGCCGACCTGCCGAGGTACTGCTGGTAGAAGGCCTGGACGCGGATGTTGGCGCTCTCCCTGGACTGCCAGAACCCCCGGACGACCGCGTCCTGGCCCTTGGAGGCGACCAGTGGGGACCAGAACGCGATGTCACCGGGCGACGCCTGGCGCCCCAGCATCTTCGAGTAGAGCGCGGCGACGTAGGCGTCGTTGGTCTGACCCGAGATGTTGAAGTACTCGACGCTCCCGAAGAGCCAGATGCGCAGGTCCTCCGAGCGCATGCGGCCGTCCATGATGGCTGCGGTCCAGGTTGCGGTGCCGGTGGCGTCGGGAGCCCTGCCCAGGACGTCACGGTAGGCGCGGTCGACGGCCGCGTAGGCGTACTCGGCGCTGGTCGCGAGCCCTGTCGCGACCTGGGCCGGCGGCATGCCCTGCATCATCGCGACGCTCCAGCCGTTGACACCACCAGGGTCAGCGGGGCGCCCGAGCATGTCCTGGTACAGCTTGCGCGTGATCGACTGGGCGTCGGACAGCGGCATCGCCGGCCCCGAGACCGACGCGATCGTGCGGATGTTCCCGAGCTGCGCGTACCCGTACCGGCCCGGGCACGCGGTGGAGGCGACGTCGCGGTGACCGATGATCCGGGGCAGGTACTGGCCGGACGGGTAGGTACCGGCGCCGAGCGGGTTCACGCCGTACGCCGCCAGCCGCCAGCCGATGATACGACCGACCGCCTCGATCATCGCGGGGGTCGTCGGCACCACGTCGTAGTTGCCGAGCATCGAGACGCCGACCGTGCCGGTGTTCGCCCCGCTGGCGTGCACCCCGATCACGGCCTGCGTGAGGCTGTTCGCACGCCCCTCGTAGATGTTGCCCCACTTGTCGACGAGGAAGTTGTAGCCGATGTCGCACCAGCCGCGCGCGTCGATGTGGTAGGCCTGGTCGCCGCGGATCTGGGCCATCGCCTCCGCGACGCTGCTGTACGAGTTGCTGCCGGCGGTGTGGTGCACGACGGCGCCCGAGAGCGTGCCCGCGACGTCGGGGGCACAGGCCTGGCCGCGCGCGCCCCACTGCGCGCGGGAGATCACGGCCGGCGACCCGACCGCCGTCTGGAACGCCGCCGCCCGGACCGCCGACGTCTGGTGCACCGTCGTCCTGGCAGCGGGCTCGGCGGTGACGAAGGCCGCCGTGCGCACCTCGGCGCGTCCGTGGGCGGCGGCGCCGTCGACCGAGGCCGCGGAGTCGTCCGAGGTCCCGACCAGCGCCAGCGACAGGTCCGCCGGTCCGCCGTCGGCCGTCGCGACGAACGACAGCTGCACGGCCTCGGCCTCGCCGACCCAGAACGAGTCCGTCCCGCCTCGCGCGGTCGCCGCGTCGGCCGTCCCCGCGTCGGGGAGCGCGTCGTCGACCGGCAGCTCCGCCCAGTCGGACCACTCGCCGTCGAGGAGCGTCCGGGCCTGGGGCACCAGGTCGGCGGCAGCAGCCCCCGCGGGCCACGTCACGCCGATCGTCTGCACGTCGTCGGTCTGCACCGCCGGTGTCACGACGCGGCCGTCCTCGGACAGGACGTCGGCGACCACCGTCTCACCCGCGTCGACCCGCTCGGTGGGAGCCGGCGTCCCGGAGGGCGCCGGGGCCGTCGGCGACGGCTCCTGCTGCTCGCCACCGGTCTCCGGGGTCTGCGCCTCGGCCTCGGGGACGACGACCAGCGGCGACTGCTCGACGGTCAGCTCACCCGTCGGGACCTCGAAGGCGAGCGACGTCGTCGACGCGGTCACGTCCGCGGCCACCGGGGCGAGCGGTGCCGTCGCCGCGGGCGCGAGACCGGCCCCGGTGACGACGAGCGACAGAGCGAGGAGCAGACGCATCATGACGGTCCTGACGACGAGACGGTGCCCCCAGATCGCGGCACGGAACAGGAGCAGCGTCAGCCGGTCGTGACAGGCAGTCAAGCACCGCCGCGCCGGACGTCCGCTTTGCCCCGCATCGCCGGCGCGGACGGCCCCACCCCGCTTCGATAGGGTGGGGCCTCGCCCAGCACCCGTCCCCGGAGGTCATCCCGTGCGCATCCTCGTCACCGGCGGAGCCGGTTTCATCGGCTCCAACTTCGTGCACCAGACGGTGCGCGAGCGGCCCGACGTGCACGTGACGGTGCTCGACGCGCTGACGTACGCGGGTGACGAGCGCAGCCTGGACCCGGTGGACGGGAAGGTCGTGCTGGCGAAGGGTGACATCGCGGACCCGGACGTCGTCGACCAGCTCGTCAAGGACGTCGACCTGGTCGTGCACTTCGCCGCCGAGTCGCACAACGACAACTCGCTGCACGACCCGTGGCCCTTCGTGCGCACGAACGTCATCGGCACCTACCAGCTGCTCGAGGCCGTGCGCCGGCACGACGTGCGCTACCACCACGTGTCGACCGACGAGGTCTACGGCGACCTCGAGCTCGACGACCCGGCGAAGTTCACGCCCGACACGCCGTACAACCCGTCGAGCCCGT
>JAEZZV010000347.1 GCA_023418375.1 Actinomycetes bacterium
CGTGCACATGCCCGGCACGCCCGCGTTGAGCGCGATGAGCATGTCCAGGCTCTCCGCCTCGCGCACCTCGCCGATGACGATGCGCCGCGGGCGCATCCGCAGCGCCTCCTTGACCAGGCGACGCAGCCGACTCGTGGCCGACGTGGCCGACGCGCTCGTGCAGGCGGGCGTCGCGGGAGTCGGCCCTGCCGGTCTCGCCGGGGCGTGCGTCGCGGCGGGACTGCTGGCACTCCTGCTCGGGTTGGGGCTGAGCAGGTCGCCGGCGATCGCCCTCTGCTTCGCGGCGATGGCGGCCTGCGCGCCCCTCGCGCTCGTCCGGGCCCGGGCCCGACGCCGACGTGCAGCGCGGCGTGCGCTGTGGCCCGAGGTCGTCGACCACCTGGCGTCGGGCATCCGTGCGGGACTCTCGCTCGCCGAGGCCGTCGGCCAGGTCGGCGAGCGCGGACCGGAGGAGCTGCGACCGGCGTTCCGCGCCTTCGCCGAGGACTACCGCGCGAGCGGCCGCTTCGGCGACTGCCTGGACGAGCTCAAGGCCCGCCTCGCCGACCCGGTGGCCGACCGCATCGTCGAGGCGCTGCGGCTGACGCGGGACGTCGGGGGCACCGACCTGGGCCGCCTGCTCCGCACACTGTCCGCCTTCCTGCGGGCGGACGCGCGGGCGCGCGGCGAGCTGGAGGCGCGGCAGAGCTGGACCGTCAACGGTGCACGCGTCGCGGTCGCGGCGCCGTGGGTCGTCCTGGCCATGCTCGCGAGCCGGCCGGAGGCCGTGACCGCGTACAACACCGGGGTCGGCGCCGTCGTCCTCCTCGCGGGCGGGGCGTGCTCGCTGGTCGCCTACCGGATGATGATCAGGATCGGACGCCTGCCCGAGGACGAGCGGGTGCTGCGATGACGATCGCTGCCGCGGGGGCGCTGGCGGGCCTCGGTGCCGGTCTGGGGACGTGGCTCGTCGTCGCGCGCCTGGCCGCCCGGCGGCCGTCGCTCGACGACCGACTGGCGCCGTACCTCCGGCCGTCTGGCCCGCGCGGGGCCTACGCGCACGGGGCCGCAGCCGGCCGGACCACACCGTTCGGGACGCTCGAGCACCTTCTCGCGCCCGTCATGCGGGACGCCGTCCGGCTGGTCGAGCGGGTCGGGTCCCCGGCGTCCGACGTCGAGCGGCGCCTCGCCCGCGCGGGTCGGGCAGGCACGCTGGACGAGCACCGCACGGGCCAGGTCGTCGCGGCGACGGTCGGCTCGGCGGGAGGCCTCGCGGTCGCCCTGCTGCTCGTCGCCGGGCGAGGGCTGCACCCGCTCGCCGCACTCACCCTCGTGGTCGGCGCGACCGCGACGGGGCTCGTGCTGCACGACGCCGCGCTCACCGTCGCCATCGCACGCCGGGAGCGCCGGCTCCTCGCGGAGCTGCCGACAGTCGCCGAGCTGCTGGCCCTCGCGGTCGCGGCGGGAGAGGGACCGCTCGGGGCCCTCGAGCGGGTCGCCCGGACGGTCCGCGGCGAGCTGGCCGGGGAGATCGGGAAGGCCATGGCCGACACCCGTGCCGGCACCCCCCTCGCCACGGCCCTCGAGCGACTCGCGGACCGGACCGGCCTGGCGCCGCTGGCCCGCTTCACCGAGGGGATCGCGGTCGCGGTCGAGCGCGGCACGCCCCTCGCGGACGTCCTGCGCGCCCAGGCGGCGGACGCACGCGAGGCGAGTCGCCGCGCCCTGATCGAGACGGGCGGGCGCCGCGAGATCGCGATGATGGCGCCCGTCGTCTTCCTCGTCCTGCCGGTGACCGTCGTGTTCGCCGTGTTCCCCGGCCTCGCCACCCTGCGCATCGACCTGTGACGCCCCGACCCCGAGGAGAGACAGTGCCCAGCCTGCTCCGGTCCGCCATCGCACTCCTGCACCCGGCTGCACGCGTCGACCCCACCTTCGGGGCACGCCGCCCGAGGCACCGGGAGTCGCCCGACACCGTCCGTGCCGTCGCGCGTGGCGACGACGGCGACGTACCGGGCTGGGTCCTCGTCACCCTCATGACGGCCGGCCTGGTGCTCGCGATCTGGGCGGTCGCCGGACCGGCCCTGACGGAGCTGTTCACGACCGCGATCGCCCGTGTCACGTCGTTCGGCGGCTGAGCGCGCGCACGACCGCGACGGCGGGTCGGCGGTCGTCGACTTCGTGCTGGTGGGTGCCCTCACCGCCCTGCTGTTCGCCGCCGTCCTGCAGCTCGTGCTCGTGCTGCACGTGCGCGCGACCCTCGTCGACTGCGCCGCCGAGGGCGCGCGGTACGGCGCGCTCGAGGGCAGCGGACCGCAGGAGGGCGCGCAGCGCGCCCGCGACCTCATCGCCACGGCGCTGGCCCCAGGCTTCGCGGACGACGTCTGGGCGACCAGGACCGTCGTCGACGGGCTGCCCGTGGTGCGCGTCGAGGTGACGGCCCCGCTGCCGCTCGTCGGGCTCCTCGGACCGTCGGGCGCGATCACCGTCGACGGGCACGCCCTCCAGGAGGGCTGGTGACCGGGGACACCGCCCGCCTGCTCACGGCCGTCCGCCGCGCGATCCGCGACCCGGCCGCCGGCGACGCGGGCAACGCGATCGTGGAGTTCCTCGGCGTGACTCTCCTGCTGCTCGTGCCCGTCGTCTACCTTGCCCTCACGCTGGGGCGCCTTCAGGCGACGACGTTCGCCGTGGACGGCGCGGCGCGCGAGGCGGCGCGCGCGATCACGACGGCGACGAGCGACGAGTCCGCGGGACGGCGCGCCCTGACGGCGGTGGCCCTCGCCCTCGCCGACCAGGGCGTCGACGCGGACCCGGCGACCGCGACGAGCGTCGCGTGCGACCCCGGCTGCCTCGACCCGGGTGCGACGGTGACGGTCCGGGTCGTGGCCGACGCCCCGTTGCCCGGGACCGGCTGGCTGGAGGACGTCGTCCCGTTGACCGTCCCGGTGAGCGCGACCGCGACCGCGGTACGGGACAGCTACGTGGCGGCGGACGGGGTGGACCGATGAACCGGCTGCGCACGGCGCTGCGCGGGCGGGCCGCGGGAGACGACGGGCAGGTCATGCTGCTGTCGCTGGCCTTCGGCCTCCTCGCGATCCTCCTGGTCGCGGCGGTGGCCTCCGCGACGGCCGTGCACCTGGAGCGCAAGCGCCTGCTCGCGCTCGCCGACCTCGCGGCGCTCGAAGCCGCGGACGCCATGGACCCCGGTCGCTACTACGCGGCGTCGACCGGGGAGCCGGCGCGCGTGACCCTGACCCCCGCCCAGGTGCGAGCCTCGGTCGAGGCGTACCTGGCCGACGCCCCGGCGGCGAGCCGGTTCGACGGCCTCGAGGTCGCGGAGGCCACCACGGCGGACGGTCGCACCGTCGTCATCACCCTTCGCGCCGTCGCGGACCTCCCCCTGCTCACGACGGCGACCGCCGCCTGGTCCGACGGCGTCGAGCTCGTCGTCACCGCCCGCGCCCGCGCGGACTGAACCCGATCGCGCCGACCCGCCGGGCAAGCCGAACGGGGAGGGCCCGAACCCGTCGGACCCTCCCCGCTCTGTCGACGTCGCGCCCCGCGCCGGATCGGGGCGCGACGGTCGACGCCTGGTGCTGCCCGCGCTCAGGGCAGCGAGGTCGGCTACCCCTTGACGGCGCCCGCCATGATCCCCGAGATCAGCTGCTTGCCCGCAGCGATGTACAGGACCAGGACCGGGATGGTCGCCATGACCGCACCGGCGAGCACGACCGAGTAGTCGATGTAGTAGCCGGACTGCAGGTTGGCCAGGGCCGTCTGCAGGGTCGGGTTGCCGGCGTCGAGGATGATCATCGGCCAGAGGAAGTCCGTCCACGCCATCATGAACGTGAACAGGCCGAGGATCGCCATGGCCGGTCGGGCCGCCGGCACCGCGACGTTCCAGAAGGTGCGGATCTGGTTGCAGCCGTCCACCCGCGCCGCCTCGATGAGCTCGTCAGGGATGACGCCCACGAGGTACTGACGCATGAGGAACACGCCGAACGCCGTGACCAGCGTCGGCACGATGACCGCCTGGATCTCCCCGGTCCATCCCAGGTTCTTCATCACCATGAACAGCGGGATGATGCCGAGCTGGGTCGGGATCGCCATGGTCGCGATGACGAAGATCATCAGGCCGTCGCGGCCCTTGAACTTCAGCTTCGCGAAGGCGTAGCCCGCGAGAGTCGAGAACGTCACCACGGACACCGTGACGACCGAGGACACCAGCAGCGAGTTGCCGAGCGCCTTCCAGAACGGGATGGCGTCGAGCACCTGCTCCACGTTCTTGGCGAAGTTCGGGCCCGGGATGAACGGCAGCGTCTGCCCGCGCGTGGCGTTCGTGCCGCTCGCGACGACGAACGACCACCACAGCGGGTAGGCGAACAGCAGCACCGAGACGCCGAGGACGAGGTAGACGGGCCAGCCCGCCCGCTTGTACAGGCCGACCTTGCCGCCCCGCCGACCCCGACGCCGCTTCGGCTCGGGAACGGGGACGACCTGCGGCGCACCCTGCTGGCTCATGCCCAGCGCGGTCATCGGGCCACCGCCTTCCGTGCCTCGTCGGCTCGCTTGATCGCGCGGCGCTCCGCGCGGGACAGCTTGGGTCCCTCGTCGCCGGCGACCAGTCGCTTGGAGATGAAGAAGTTGACCAGGCCGATGCTCACGATGAGGAGGAAGAGCAGCAGGGCCACGGCCGACGCCCGTCCGAGGTTGCGACGGAAGAAGGCCATCTCCCACAGGTAGAGCACGGTGGTCTGGAACTGCCGCTCCGCACCACCGATGCCGCCGGCGTTGGCGACGTCGTACAGCCGCGGCTCGGCGAAGATCTGCAGGCCGTACACGGTCGCGGTGACGATGACGAAGAGCAGCGTCGGCCGGACGTTCGGGAGCGTCACGGAGAAGAAGCGACGCACGGGGCCGGCGCCGTCGATGGCCGCCGCCTCGTACAGCTCACGCGGGACCGCCTGCATCGCCGACAGGAGGATGAGCGCGTTGTAGCCGGTCCACCGCCAGTTGACCATCGAGGCGATGGCGATGTGGCTGGGGAGCCGGTCCCGCTTCCACTCGACCTGCTCCAGGCCGAGCGCGTCGAGGATGTTGTTCGCGAGGCTCGAGTCGCCCGCGTTGCGGAAGATGCTCGAGAAGATCAGCGCGACCGCGACCGGCGTGACGACGTAGGGCAGCAGGACGCCCATCCGCCACGTGGTCTTGGCCCTGATCTGCTGGTCCAGCAGGGCCGCGATGACGAGCGCGCCCAGGAGCTGGGGGAAGGTCGACAGGGCGAAGATCGAGACGGTGTTCTCGATCGAGTTCCAGAACGTCGCGTCCGTCAGGGCGGTGCTGAAGTTCTCCAGCCCGACGAAGGACTCCTTGCCCGAGAGCAGGTCCCAGTCGTGCAGCGCCACGTAGAGCGTGTAGACGAGGGGGAAGAGCCCGACGAGCGCGAAGAGGAGGAAGAAGGGCGAGATGTAGAGGTAGGGCGAGGCCTTGAGGTCGAAGCGGCTCAGGCGCTGGCGCCACGTCCGTGCGGAGCTGGGCCGTGGGGGGGCGTCGTAGCCCGATCCGGCGGCCGCTCCGGGGCTCGTGCCGAGCCCCTTGTCGAGCATGGAGGACATGTGGGTTCCCGTCGCGTTTCCGGCTGCCGAACGACGGGCCCCCGGGCCTGGTACCGCCCGGGGGCCCGTCGTTCAACGTGACATGTGACTCAGTTGTTGACGACCAGCTCGTCGAGCAGCTGGAGCGCCGCGTCCCAGGCCCCGGGCCCGTCGAGCGAGCCGTCGTCGAGCTGCTGGAGCGCCGGGCCGAAGACGTTCTCCTGGATGACGGAGTCGTCCGGACCCTTGAACTGCGCCTGGATACCCTGCGCGCGGCTGGCCAGGATGGCGCCGGCCGGCGCGTTGTTGAAGGTCTCGCGCGGCGTCGCCTCGGCGGCGAGCGTCTCGGCGGCCTCGACCGTGCTCGGGAAGGCACCGGCGGCCTCGAACGCCGCGAGCTGCTGCTCGGGCTCGGTCAGCCAGCTGGCGAGGGCCGCAGCGGCCTCCTTGTGCTCCGACGTCTCGGCGACGGCGAGGAAGGAACCGCCCCAGTTGGCCGCGCCACCCGGGAAGACGTCAGCGAAGTCCCAGACCACCGACGCCGGGTCGACGCCCGCGGCCTCGGCACCGGTCTGGACCTGGCCCTCGACCACACCGAGCATCCAGCCCGGGCAGACGAACGTCGCGAAGGTGCCGTCGACGAACGACTGGCCACCGTTCCAGTCCCACACCGCCTGGCCGGCCGACAGACCGTCGGCGACGGCCGCGGCGACGAGGTCGAAGTTCGCGCGCATGTCGGCGTTGTCCACGACGTTCAGCTCGCCGTCGGCGGTGTAGTAGCCCTCGTCCATCTGGTTCACGATGCCGTTCCAGATGAAGCCGGAGTGGTCGTACCACGCCTTGCCGGTCGCCTCGGTGTACTCGCGGCCGACGTCGAAGTAGTGCGCCCAGTCGCCCTCGAGGTACTCGGCGACGGCCTCACGGTCGCTCGGCAGGCCGGCGGCCTCGAACAGGTCGGGGCGGTAGCAGATGCCCTCGGGGCCGATGTCGGTGCCGTAGCCGATGACGCGGCCCGACGGGTCGGTCGCCTGGGCGTACTTCCAGTCGAGCCAGTCGGCCTTGCGGTCCTCGATGCCGTAGTCGCGCAGGTCGGCGAACTGGTCGGAGACCTCCATGATCGCGCCGAGCCAGCCCTCCTCGAGGGCGACGATGTCGGTGAGGCCGGAGCCCGCGGCGATCTTGGTGAAGGTGTCGGTCCGCGCGTTGCCGCCGGTGTCGATCGCCGTCGCCTCGATGGTGATGTTCGGGTTCTCCTCCATGTACTGGTCGTACAGGGCCTCGTAGCCGAACTGGTTGAACGTCGTGATGGTGAGGGTGATCTCCTCGCCCTCGTCGGTGGCCGCCGGCGCCTCGGCGTCAGGCTCGGTGCCCTCGCCTTCGTCGCTGTCGCCGCCACAGGCGGTGAGGAGGAGTGCAGCTGCTGCACCGACCGCGAGGAACTTCGCGGACCGGGTTCGAGACCACTTCATGCCATATCCCCTTTGGTGGCTGTGGGTGCGCTCCCACGTTGGAGCGCTCCCACACTGTAGTCGCGCTCCCACGGAAGTCGACAGACGGGTCGATCACGGATTGGTCACAATGAGGTCTCGGCTGGTGACGGCCCTCATGAGCGCTACAGAAGAGGGTGTCGGGAGGTCTCGACACGGTTGCGGAGGTGGTTGCGGAAGGCCCTGCCGAAGCCGCGCACCGGCGCTCGGGTAGCCTGGACGGTCGTGGCCACCGACTTCCCCGCCGAGATCTCCGCCCTGCGCACGACGCTCGGCACCATCCGTGCCGTGAGTGACCCGGAGGGTCTCCGGAGGCGGATCGCCGAGCTCTCCGAGCAGGCCGCCGCACCGGACCTGTGGGACGACCCGGACGCCGCCCAGAAGGTCACCTCCGCCCTGTCCCACGCGCAGAACGAGCTGGAGCGGGTCGAGAGCCTCGGCTCCCGCCTGGACGACCTCGAGGTGCTCGTCGAGATGGCTCTCGACGCGGCGGAGGACGACCCCGAGCGCGCCAGCACCCTCGCCGACGCCGAGACGGAGCTGGCCTCGTTGCAGAAGGACCTCGGCGCTCTCGAGGTGCGCACCCTGCTGAGTGGCGAGTACGACTCGCGGGAGGCCGTGGTCACGATCCGATCCGGCGCGGGCGGCGTCGACGCCGCGGACTTCGCCGAGATGCTCCTGCGGATGTACCTGCGCTGGGCCGAGCGGCACGGCTACCCGACGGCCGTCCTCGACACCTCCTACGCCGAGGAGGCGGGCATCAAGTCCGCGACCTTCGAGGTCAAGGTGCCCTACGCGTTCGGCAACCTGTCGGTCGAGGCCGGCACGCACCGCCTCGTGCGGATCTCCCCCTTCGACAACCAGGGCCGGCGCCAGACGTCGTTCGCGGCCGTCGAGGTGGTGCCGCTCATCGAGCAGACCGACCACATCGAGATCCCCGAGAACGAGATCAAGGTCGACGTCTTCCGGTCGTCGGGCCCCGGCGGGCAGTCGGTCAACACGACCGACTCCGCGGTCCGGCTCACGCACATCCCCACGGGGATCGTCGTCTCGATGCAGAACGAGAAGAGCCAGATCCAGAACCGGGCGGCCGCGCTCCGTGTGCTGCAGTCCCGGCTGCTCCTCGTGCGTCAGGCGGAGGAGAAGGCCACCCAGAAGGAGCTCGCGGGCGACATCAAGGCGAGCTGGGGCGACCAGATGCGCTCGTACGTGCTGCAGCCGTACCAGATGGTCAAGGACCTGCGGACCGAGTTCGAGGTCGGCAACCCGGCCGCGGTCTTCGACGGCGACATCGACGGCTTCATCGAGGCCGGCATCCGCTGGCGCCGACGCGGCGCGCTCGAGGCGCAGCAGGGCTGACCCCGCCCGGATCGCCCGTCTTCGCCTGGTTGCCGACGCCCGACGGCGGCCCCTCCCCCTGTGAGGCCGGTCACCGGCGGCGTGTCCCCGGCTGCCCCGGCCGACGGCGTGCCTAGTCTCACGAGCAGGGTGGCCCGATCCAGGGCCTCTCCCGGCGCCTGCCCGGCGTCGCCCGCCGACCCGCGAGGGCCCGTTGATCCGCTTCGAGGACGTCACCAAGGTCTACGCGAGGGGTGCCCGACCGGCCCTCGACCGCGTCGACCTCGAGGTCGAGCGCGGGGAGTTCGTCTTCCTCGTCGGGGCTTCCGGCTCCGGCAAGTCGACCTTCCTGCGCCTGGTCCTGCGGGAGGAGCGCCCCACGGCGGGGCGGATCTTCGTCGCCGGCCGCGACCTGTCGACGCTGTCCTCGTGGAAGGTCCCGCACCTGCGCCGGCAGATCGGCACGGTGTTCCAGGACTTCCGGCTCCTGCCGACCAAGACCGTCTTCGAGAACGTCGCGTTCGCCCTGCAGGTGATCGGCAAGCCGCGGCACCACATCCTCACCACGGTGCCGGACACGCTCGAGCTCGTCGGGCTGGGCGGCAAGGAGAAGCGGCTCCCCCACGAGCTGTCCGGCGGCGAGCAGCAGCGCGTGGCCATCGCGCGCGCCTTCGTCAACCGGCCGTCGATCCTCCTGGCCGACGAGCCCACCGGCAACCTCGACCCGACGACGTCGGTCGGCATCATGCGCCTGCTCGACCGGATCAACCGCACCGGCACCACCGTGGTGATGGCCACGCACGACGACGAGATCGTCGACCAGATGCGCAAGCGCGTCATCGAGCTGGACTCGGGCCAGCTCGTGCGCGACCAGTCCCGCGGCGTCTACGGGTCCGACCGGTAGGGGGCCGTCATGCGACTTCAGTTCATCCTCTCCGAGATCGGCCACGGCCTGCGCCGGAACCTGTCGATGTCGGTCTCGGTCGTCCTGGTCACCTTCGTCTCACTGACGTTCGTCGGGGCCGCCGGCCTGCTGCAGATGCAGATCGACACCATGAAGGGCGAGTGGTACGACCGCGTCCAGGTCTCGATCTTCCTCTGCCCGGACGTCTCCGACGTGCCCAGCTGTGCGGGTGGCGAGGCGACGTCGGACCAGATCGACGACATCCGCACCGAGCTCGAGGGCGAGGGCCTCGCGCCCTACGTCAAGGAGGTCTTCTTCGAGACCAAGGAGCAGGCATTCGAGTCGTTCCAGGAGCGGTTCGCCGACGACACCACGTTCGCCGGGGTGACAGTCGACCAGATGCAGGCGTCCTTCCGGGTGGCCCTCGTGGACCCGTCGCAGTACGAGGTGGTGTCCGAGACGTTCCAGGGCCACACGGGCGTGGAGAGCGTCGAGGACCAGCGCGAGATCCTCGAGCCGTTGATCTTGCTGCTCAACCGGAGCAGCATGGCCGCCGCCGGACTGGCCGCCGTCATGCTCCTGGCAGCCGTCCTGCTCATCACGACCACGATCCGGCTGTCCGCGATGAGCCGTCGCCGGGAGACGGGCATCATGCGTCTGGTCGGCGCGTCCAACCTGTTCATCCAGCTCCCGTTCATGCTCGAGGGCGCCATCGCGGCGACCATCGGCGCCGCGATGTCGATCGCCGGGCTCTGGTTCGGGGTGAAGTACCTCGTCCAGGACTGGCTGGCCTCCTCGATCCGCTTCATCGACTACATCGACGCCGAGGCTGTCTGGACAGTCGCCCCCTTGCTGGTGGCGGTCGCCATCGGACTGGCCGCGATCTCGAGCGTCGTCACGCTGAGCCGATACACGAGGGTGTGAGGACGGTGTCCCGAGACGTCCGTGGAAGCCGCAGCCGCGTCGCCGCCCAGCTGTGCGGGCTCCTCGTCACGGTCCTGGCGACGAGCCTGGCGATCAGCGCCGGCAACCCCGCCATCGCGGACGAGTGGGATGACCGGCGCGCCGCCGCCGAGGCCCGCGCCGAGGCCGCCGAGGCCGCCCGGGAGCGCCTCGAGGCCGAGCTGGAGGGCGCCGAGGCGGCGCTCATCGCGGCCGCGGCCGAGCTCGAGGGCATCACCGCGGCGATCCCGGTCGCCGAGCAGCAGCTCGCGGCGGCCGAGGCCGAGCTCGCGCGGCTCACGCGCGAGGCCGAGATCATCGCCCAACGGCTCACCGCCGCCGAGGCGGAGGAGCGCCAGGTGACCGAGCAGGTCGCCGCCGACACCCAGCGGGCCGCCGACATCCAGGTGGCGATCGGCCGGATGGCGCGCGAGGCGTACCGCGGCGACATCGCCGCGTCGTCCCTGTCCGCGGTGCTCGACGCCGAGTCGACCGACGAGTTCGTGGAGCAGTCGGAGATGGCCGAGACCGCGCTGCGCACGCAGACGCAGGCGCTGCGGGAGCTCGAGCAGATCAACGCGATCAACCGCAACCGGCAGGTCCGGCTCGAGGCGATCCGGCAGGAGATCACCGAGCTCAAGGCCGAGGCCGACGCCAAGGTCGCCGAGGCGGAGGTCGTGCGGCAGACCGCCCAGACGCGCCGCGACGAGCTCGAGGCGCTGCGCGTGGAGGCCGAGCAGAAGCGGTCCTACATCGAGTCCCAGAAGGCGTCGATCCAGGCCCAGCTCGAGGAGGCCGACCGGCAGGCCGCCCAGCTCGCCGCCGACCTCGCCGAGGTCATCCGCCAGCAGGAGGCCGCGCGCGCGGCCGCCGGCAAGAACCCGGTGGGCTCCACCGCTGACCAGCCGTTCATCAACCCGTCGTCGATCAACCCCATCGTCAAGACGTCCGACTACGGCATGCGGCTGCACCCGATCCTCGGCTACTACCGCCTGCACGCCGGCACCGACCTGCGCACGTACTGCAACAACCCGATCTACGCGGGCACCTCGGGCACGGTCCAGTGGTCCCGCTACCGCGCCGGCTACGGCAACCAGGTGATGGTCAACCACGGCTACTGGAAGGGCAGCTCGCTCATGTCGAGCTACAACCACCTGTCCAGCATGGTCGTCAGCGCCGGGCAGAACGTGTCGCAGGGGCAGCTCCTCGGCTACTCGGGCAACACCGGGACCTCGGCGGGCTGCCACCTGCACTTCGAGGTCTACGTGGACGGCGTGACCGTCGACCCCTGGCCGCTCATCGCGAAGTAGGCGTGGCGGGCGCCGCCGGAAACCGGTCCTACCCGACGGCGCCGGTCCCCTAGCCTGGAGCGCATGGCACGGGAACGAGGGCGCACGGTGGTCGCGTCCAACCGCAAGGCGCGGCACGACTACCACATCGAGGACGTCTTCGAGGCCGGCATCGTCCTGACCGGCACCGAGGTCAAGACGCTGCGCCTCGGCCGGGCGTCACTGGTCGACGGGTTCGTGAGCGTCGACCGCGGGGAGGCGTGGCTCGAGGGCGTGCACATCCCCGAGTACACCGAGGGCACGTGGACGAACCACACGCCGCGGCGCAAGCGGAAGCTGCTGCTGCACGCGCGCGAGATCGAGGAGCTGAGCCGCGAGGTGCAGGCCAAGGGCCGCACGATCGTCCCGCTCGCCCTGTACTTCGTCGACGGGCGAGCCAAGGTCGAGATCGCCCTCGCCCGCGGCAAGAAGGAGTACGACAAGCGGCACGCCCTGCGCGAGAAGCAGGAGAACCGCGAGGCCCAGGCGGCCATGAGCCTCCGGCGCCACGAGTGAGCGCCGGGCCCCTCCGACGGCTGGTGCACGGCGCGGTCGTCGGTCTGGGTGTGGCCGCCGTGGGAGCGCTCACGCTGCTCGGCGCGGCGCCTGCAGCGGCGAGCGACGCCGAGGACTCCGTGCGCGAGTACGCGATGACGATCGAGTTGGACTCCGACGGCGTCGCGCACGTGACGCTCGACCTGGCCATGGACTTCGGCACCACGCCGAACCACGGCCCCACGCTGCAGTGGGTCGTCAAGGAGGCCTACGACGGCGAGCTCGACCGCGTCTACCGGATCACCAACCTGCGCGCCACGAGCGCGACCGCGCCGGCCGACGTCCAGAGCGAGGAGATCGCCGAGGGTTCCGTCACCGAGATGAGGTACCTCGTCGGTGACCCCGACCGGACCGTGACCGGGGTGCACGAGTACCAGGTCACGTTCGACGTCGAGGGCTGGGTCAACGCCGCGGGCTACGGGTGGGCGAACGGCCCGCTCGAGAGCGACGAGCTGTACGTCGACCTGCTCACGCACTGGCAGATCCCCGTCTACGACGTGACGGTGCAGGTCACCGGCCCCGCGGACGCCCTCGACGTCGCCTGCTACGAGGACACCGAGACGTGCGCCGCGTCGTCCGAGGCGGGCACCACCGCGTTCGCCGTCGACCGTGTCGACCCCGGACGTCCCCTGACGATCGCG
Organism: Actinomycetes bacterium; assembly: GCA_023418375.1. Lineage (GTDB taxonomy): Bacteria > Actinomycetota > Actinomycetes > Actinomycetales > Cellulomonadaceae > Actinotalea. The sequence continues at coordinate 12,772 of JAEZZV010000347.1, forward strand.
GTGGCGTACCCCGCGGGGACGTTCGGCGGCGTCGAGCCCGTGCTCCAGGAGCGGTGGGCACTGTCCCGCGCGTTCGAGGCCACGCCGGCCACCGGTGGGCTCGCCGCGGCCGTCGCGCTCGGCGGGGCCGCCGTGCTCACGCGGCGTGTGCGCCGCACGGGCCGCGACGAGTACTTCGTCGGCCTCACGCCCGGCCTCAGCCCGGCGGACGGCCAGGCCGCGGCGACGGCCGCCGTCGGCGTGCGCGACCGCGGACCGGTCGCGGTCCAGTTCGCTCCCCCGCCCGGCCTGCGCCCCGGGCAGCTCGGCACGCTCGTCGACGGGAAGGCCGACCCGCGTGACGTCACGGCGACGATCATCGACCTCGCGGTGCGCGAGTACGTGCGCATCACCGCGATCCCGATGGGCGACGACGAGGACCCCGACTGGCGCCTGGACAGGTCCACCGAGCCGGACTTCGACCTGCGCCCCTACGAGCGGACGCTCCTGCGGCAGGTCTTCACCGGGCAGGGCGTCTACTCGGTCAGGCTGTCGGACCTGAAGACGACCTTCGCCGAGTCCATGGCCGAGGTGCAGGGCAAGCTCTACGACGAGGTGACCGAGCTCGGGTGGTTCCGCGGCAGCCCGAAGGCGGCCCGCAGCTCGTGGGCGGCCCGCGGCGGGCTGGTCCTCGCCGTCGGGCTCGTGGCGACCGTCGTGCTGGCCATCTTCACGCACTGGGCGCTCGTGGCGGCGCCGCTCGTCGTGCTCGGCATCGCCTGGCTCGCGACGACCGGGGCAGCGCCGGCCCGCACGGCCGAGGGCTCGGCAGTCCTCTCCCAGACGCAGGGCTTCCGCCTGTACCTCGAGACGGCCGAGGCGAACCAGCTGCGCTTCGAGGAGGGCGAGGACCTCTTCAGCCGGTACCTGCCGTACGCGGTGGCCTTCGGCCTGACCGAGCGGTGGGCGTCGCTGTTCGCGCAGCTCGCCGCACAGGGGCGGACGCTCGTGGAGCCGACCTGGTTCGTCGGCCCCCACGTCGGGACCTACCCCTTCTGGACGATGGCGGGCTCGCTGGGGCACGACCTCGAGTCGTTCACCTCTGCCGCTCAGACCTCGTTCTCGGCGGCCGCGCCGGGCTCCTCCGGTGGGTCCGGGTTCAGCGGTGGCGGCGCCGGGGGCGGCGTCGGCGGTGGCGGCGGCGGGACCTGGTGACGCGCTGAGGGGGTGAGACGCGTCTCGCCAGGCGGACGCGACCTCAGTGTCCGGTACAGACGGGCCGATGTACTGGCAGCCCCCGAGAAGGAACCTGCCGCGCCACCCCGCACCCCGACCGCCCCCGTGCACCTCGCCCGACGTGAGGAGGCGCGCGTGCTCGCCCACGCGTGCGCGATCTCGACGTCGCTCCTGGCGTTCGCCGTCGTCGTGCCGTTCAGCCCGACGGCGCCCCGCGGGCTCCTGCTGGCATCGTGCCTGGTCGCGGCGGTGCTCTGGGCGGTGCTGACCGTCGCCGCCGACCGCGTCCGCGCCTGGCACCTGCACGTCGTGCTCGCCGTGGCGACCGCGCTGGCCGCCCTCACCCTGGGCGCGTCGACGACGCCCTTCGGAGCCCTGATCACGGCCGTCTCGTTCGTGTGGATCGCGATCTTCAGCGGCGTCTACCACCGCACGCGGGTGCTCCTGCGGTACTTGGTGGGCATCGCCGCGGGCCTGGGCCTCGGACTCTGGCGGGCGGAGGCGCCGTCGGGCCCGCAGGCGTGGCTGTATCTCCTGGTGACCTTCGCCGGCCTGGCCCTCGTGCTCAACCAGCGCGTCAGCGCGCTGCGCCGGGAGGCCATGACCGACCCCCTCACGGGGGCGTTCACGCGCCGCGCGTTCGAGCGGGCGGCCGAGCTCGACATGGCCCGCGCCTCGCGCACGGGCATGCCGCTCACGCTGGTGGTGATCGACCTCGACGACTTCAAGGCCGTCAACGACTCCCACGGCCATGCCCGCGGTGACGAGGTGCTCGTCGGACTGACGACCGAGTGGCAGGCGGTCCTGCCTCGCGACGTGCTGCTCGGGCGACGCGGAGGCGACGAGTTCGCGCTCCTCTTCCCGGGCCGCACGCTCGCCGAGGCCCAGGAGGAGGTACGCGCGCTGTCCGACGCGCTGTGCAGCTGGTCCGCGGGCGCCGCGGAGTGGGACGGCGGCCGCGACCTCACCGACCTGTTCACGGCGGCAGACGCCGACCTGTACGCGTCGAAGGCGGCTGCTGGCGGCGCAGGTCGCCCGAACGCCGAGGCCGACGGGCAGGGCGACCCGGGCGCCGTCGACCCGGAATGGGCTCGGGCCCGACGGGGTTTGTGACGTAGGCTGGAGGACGCTCCGGAGCCGGGTGACCGGCATCGGAGGCAGGACCGCGGGCACGCTCGCGGGTTTGACAACTGCACAGGGGGTGATCGGTTTCGACGATGGTCGTCGATCCAGGTGAAGCGGGCCGAGGATGTTGGGTTATCTCGTTAACGCTCCCAGCAAACCCATAGGTGCCGATTCCAAGCGCACCGACTTCGCCCTCGCCGCCTGAGCGAGGCTTCGAAGTCCGTCAGCCCGAGCTCGCTCTCGTCTCGGTTCCTGGCGTCATCTAGAGAGCCACTGCTCGTAGCCCTCGTCATCGGGGCTGCGGGGACACTCAGATGACTGGGCCCGTCCGCGACATGTCTGCGTGATCGCGGGGGCCGAGAAAAGCGCAGCAGACTGCGCCCGGAGAAGCCCTGGTTCACTGCCGTCGGACGCGGGTTCGATTCCCGCCACCTCCACTGTGCGACCGAGCTGGTGAAGCCCGGTTGACGGCCGGACCGCAAGGTCCGCGCGAATCGAAGGCCGCCGCCCCGTGAGGGGCGGCGGCCTTCGTGCGTCATGCCTCCCCCTGGCCGTGGCGGTCGTCACGGGCGCCTAGGGCGGCCACCGAGCCGGCGGACCCGCCAGACCACGGCCAGCGCGTCCGTCGGGCCGGGCTCGACGCGCTGGACCGCGAACCCCTCGCGCTCGTAGAACGCGGCCGCCCGGGTGTTGCCCGCGAAGTGCTCGACGCCGAGCTGGTCCACCCCCGCCGGGAGCTGGCCGACGAGGCCGTCGATCAGCCGGGGCCCGATCCCGCACCCGCGCAGAGCGGGATGCACGTAGAGCTTGTAGACAGCGTGCTCGGCCCCGTCGAAGCCCCGCTGCCCGACGCCGACGACCTCGCCACCCGCCTCCGCGACGACCACCCGGCCGGCGCGCACCGCCTCGCCGATGTGCGCCTCGTTCCACCACCGCTCGACCTGCGCGGCGGCCGGCTCCTCGCCGATGATCGGGGCGTAGTGCTCGCGGATGTGCGCCGCGCCGAACCGGCAGATACCCGCGACATCGGTCGCGACGGCGTCCCGCACCTCAGGTTCCCCGACGACCACCCGCGCCCCCTTGTGACCACCCTCGCACCGCCCGGCGCGACGAACCTACGCACGCCGGAGGCGAGCCACCACCCCTCGACCATCCGCGCCGCGGGCAGAAGGCGAGGTGGCCGATGGTGGCCCGTTCGCGAAGACCCGCGCGATGCGTCGAGACCCGGACGTGTCCAGGTGCTCCTAGACGCGGCCGGTCTCGTAGGTCCACATGGCGAGCTCCACGCGGTTGCGGGCGCCGAGCTTGCGCATGAGCGAGGCGAGGTGAGCCTTGACGGTGCTCGTGCTGATGTACAGCTCGGCGGCGATCTCGTCGTTGGTGCGCCCGCGCGCCACCCGCGCGAGGACCTCCTCCTCACGGGCCGTGAGCGGGTCGAGGGGCTGACGTGCAGGTCCCGGCCGCGATCGGGCGAACGCGGCGAGCAGGCGGACGGTCACGCTCGGTGCGATGAGCGCGTCACCGTCAGCCGCGGCGTGGATCGCCTGCGTCAGCAGCGCCGGTCCGGCGTCCTTGAGCAGGAACCCGCGCGCACCTGCCTGGAGTGCGCCGTAGACGTACTCGTCGAGGTCGAAGGTCGTGATCACCACGATCGGCAGCGGCTCGGCGACGTCCGGCCCGGCGAGCCGACGGGTGGCTTCGATACCGTCCATCAGCGGCATCCGGATGTCGAACAGGCCGACGTCGGGGCGGAGCTGGCGCGCCAGGCGCACGGCCTCGCGCCCGTCCGCGGCCGCGCCGACGACCTCGACGCCGGGTTGGGCGTCGAGCAGCATCGTCAGGCCGGTGCGGACGATCTGCTGGTCGTCGGCGACCAGGACCCGGATGCTCATCGCGCCGCCCACGTCCGGGGCAGCGTCGCCTGGACCCGCCAGCCGCCCTCGGCCTTCGGGCCCGCCTGGAACGTGCCGCCGAGCAGCGTGGCGCGTTCGTGCATCCCCGCGAGGCCGTACCCGGGACCCCCGCCACGGGCCGCGCCGGGGGCGCCGTCGTCGTCGACGGTGAGCCGCACGCCGCCGGCGTCACCGGTCACCGCGACCGAGACCCGGGTCGCGTGGCGCGCGTGCCGACGGGCGTTCGTGATCGACTCCTGCGCCAGTCGGTAGACCGCGGCCCCGACCGCCGGGCTGAGATCGGCGAGGTCGCCGGACAGGGCCACGTCGACGCGAGGCCCCTCGAGGCCGGCGGCGAGGCGTTCGAGGTCGGCGATGCCGGCTTGCGGCGCGAGCTCCGCCTCGTGCGAGGCGCGCAGGACGCCCACCATGCTGCGCAGCTCGGCCAGCGTCCGCGCGGCCGCGTCCTCGATGGCGAGGAGGGCGTCGACGGCACGCCCGGGGTCCGAGGCCGCGACGGCGCGCCCCGCCTGCGCCTGGATGGCGATGCCGGACACGTGGTGCGCGACGGTGTCGTGGAGCTCCCGGGCGAGCTGCTCGCGCTCCCGGGCCCGGGCCTCGTCGATGTCGCGGGTGCGGCTGCGCGCGCGGTAGCGGATCGCCGCACCCAGCGCTGCTGCGAGCAGGAAGAACGCGTACCCGGCCACCGTCTCCGCGACGGTCATGGGGTCCGCGACGTAGGTGACGGCCAGCCAGACGAGGATGACGCCGAGGCCGATCGCGGCCTCGCGGCCGGCCCCCCACCGGAACAGCGCGTAGGCGAGGACCAGCACGGCGGCGATGCTGGACGGCCAGCCGTCCTCCTCCCCCACGGCGATCCGGACGACGTCGAGCACCGTGAGCGTTCCGAAGGCGACGACGACCGCCCCGAGCGGCCGCGTGCGTCGCCAGAGCAGCGGGGCGACGGCGACGAGCGCGGCCGGGAGCGCCAGCGGGAGCGGCGCCAGGTCGCCCCGCAGCACCGCCTCTGCGACGGACCACGCCGTCAGCACGCAGACGAGCGCCCCGTCCCGGGAGGTCCGGGCGGGCGGGCTCGCCGGCCGTGGTTCGGCCAGCAGCGCGCGCAGCACGGTCGCGACCATCCGGTCAGCCTAGGGATGCCGCTCGAGTTGCGTATCAGCCGAAAGGACACCACGGCACCTGGGCGAACGGCCGGGACAGCTCGGGCCCCGCGGCTGGTGTGCCCGGCGGCGACGCCCACGACCGTGGAGGGACCTACCCCCCCGAGACGACGGAGACCCCATGAGAACGCCTCGAGACACCAGCACCGTGCTCGACGACGCGCGACTGCCCGTGCGCGCCACGCTCGTCGCGGCGTGGACCGCCCTCATGTTCCTGTACGCCTACGTCGACATCATCGGCTTCTTCGCACCCGGCACGATCGACGACATCCTGGTCGGGGTCGTCTTCGAGTTCGACATCACCCAGGCCCTGCTGGTCACGTTCCTCGCCCTGATGGCCGTCCCGATCCTGATGGTGGTGCTGTCCGCCACGCTGCCGGCCCGCGCCAACCGGATCGCGAACCTCGTCGTGGCCTCGGTCCAGGTCCCGTACGCGGCGTTCAACGCGGTGGGCGAGTCCTGGACGGTCTACTACTGGGGTGCCGTGGTCCTGGAGGTGGGCCTGCTCGCCGTCATCCTCCGGCTCGCCTGGACCTGGCCTCGTGCGACCGAGCCCGCGACGACGACGCCGGCAGGCCGGGACAGGCAGCCGGCTCGGGCGCCGTCGTCCGTGTGACTCGACCGGCCCAGCGGCGACGCGCGGAGCGCTGGAGCACGCCGGCGCACCGGACCTGCCTCGGGGTCACGGCGCGCATCGGGCTCACGGCGCGCAGGGGACGGCAGCCCTCAGCCGACCGAGACGAACCCGTCGCTGACGACCTCGGGACGACCGGCCGTGCCCTCGACGACCACCTGCACGGTGTGCGCACCAGGGCTGGTCCATGACCGGTTCCACACCACCTGGCTGAAGCTCGACGTCGTCGCGGCGAGGTCGAGAGTGGTCACCTTGGCCCCGTCGACGTAGATGAGGGCCCGGCCGCTCGAGGGCCCGCGCTGGGCGACCCACGCGACACTGCTGCCGGTGAACGAGTACGTCATCGAGGCGCCGGCCGTGGTGGAGCGCAGGGCGGAACCTCCCTGGTGGCGGCTGTCGGTGACCGTCGACCAGGTACCGGTTCGCGACGCCGACGTCTCCGCCACGAGCCGCGTGGTCACCTCACGCGTGACGGTCGCGAGGTTGCCCGCCTCGTCGCGGGCCACGAGGCGCCAGGTCCCCGCGCCGGCGGGCACGTTCACGTACCCCTCGGTCTGGGTGGGCAGGTAGCTCACCGTCACGGGAGAGGCGAGCGAGACGTCGCGCAGACGGGCGTCGTCGGCGGCACTCCAGCGCACGACCAGCGGCACCGCGCCCGTCGGGCCGACGGTGCCCGTCCGGAGCGAGACGATCGGGCCCGAGCCGATGACCGGGTTGACGTTGTCGCGGGTCACGGCGACCGGCGCCGAGGTGACGGGCGCCTGACCGGGCGCGTGAGCGCGGACCACCAGGCTGCTCGGGCCGGACGGCAGCGGGACGACGGCGCGGGTCGTCGGGGCGGCGACCGACGCGACCTGGACACCGTCGCGCAGGACCTCGTACGACGTCGCGGCGGGTCCCGCCCCACTCCAGGTCAGCTCGACGGACGTCGCCGACGTGTAGTGCCGGTCTGCCGCGAGCCGCGCTCCGGCGACGGCACCGACCACGGGGGCGACGAGAGGGGTCGGGACACCCACGGCCCCCTGGTACCCGGGTGACACGTAGCCGATGCCCGCGGTCCCTGCCGGCACGAACGGCCCGCCGGGCGGGGTACCCACCTTCACGGACGGCCAGGCCTCGGTCCCCGCGCCGGTGCCGCTCGGGTTGAGGAAGGTGGCCGGGTTGTTCGGGAAGCGGGGGGCGAGCCACACGTCGGTCAGGGTCAGCGGCCACCCCTTCGTGTCCCGCCAGATCAGGTGGCCGCTCGTCGAGGTCCCGGTGACGTCCACCCGACGCATGTCGACGATCTCGGGCCGCTGGTTGCCGAGCTGCAGGGGCAGCAGGAAGAAGCCCTGGTACTGCGTGGATCCGGTCAGACCGTCGACGAGGAGCTGCCGCGGGCCGGCCCACGTCTGGATGAGGTCCGCGTGGTGACCCGTCGCCGACCCCTGCACGGTGTCGATGCGCAGGTTCTGCAGCTGGACGACGCCACCGGCGCGCTGGTCGAGGTTGATCCCCTCGCCGAGCCCGGGGCCCGTGATCGCGAGGCCTTCGACGTGCACGGTGCCCGTCTGGTTCTTCAGGTACAGGCCCCGGTTCGCCTCGCCGGTCGCCGTCGCTCCGGCCGGGATGGAGATCTCGCCACCGATGAGGACGACGTTCCGCCCGCCGGTCACACGGAGACCGCCCAGCACGCTCAGCGGCGTGCTGGGCATGCGCAGCAGGTAGTCCTTCGTCGGGTCGAGGACGAGGTCGCGGCGCGCCGCCGAGACGTCGACGACGACGGGGTCCGTCAGGGCCGGCGGCGCCCAGCTGAGCGGGGTCGTGGCCGTCGCCGCTCCGAGCGTCGCCGCTCCGAGGGTCACCGAGCCGAGCTGCGTCGACGGGACGTCGGCCGCGGCGGCCGGCGCCGACGTCCCCCCGAACGCGAGCCCGAGCAGGACGACGGACGCCGCGAGCGGCCGCAGGCGAGGACGGCCCCCACCGGGGCGGCGGGGCATCAGGGCGGGGCTGGGCTCGTGGCGCACGGGCGTCGTCCTGTCGTCGGGGCGCGGAGGCGCTCAGACCCCCTGGCCGTCGATCCGCCGTCGGTCACGGCGGATCCCCATCCATCGGAGGCACGCCGCCGCGCCTTGAGCCCGATCGACTGTGACTCGCGTCCCGCCGGCGCAGCCGACGTCCACCTCTGCGCGACGCGACAGGCCTACGATCCGTCTGCAGCCAAGGGGCAGACGGGGGCGACGTGGCCGGCCCGATGACGGGAGAGCACCGATGAGCGCGCGGTTCCGGGCGCTCGTGTGCGCAGCGACGGTGCCGACGCTCGTCGCAGCCCTCGCCGGATGCTCCGAGGCACCCGACGGCCCCCCGACAGCACCTGCCGACGCGTACGTGGACCTGGTCGTCGATGTCTCCCGCGAGGCCGCCGAGGAGCAGGAGATGCACCTTGAGGAGCTGCTCGCCGCCTGCATGGCCGAGGCGGGCTTCGAGTACGTCCCGAGCCTGACGAACCTGAGCTTCGTGGACGAGGCGGCGATGGACCCGCCCCGCGGATCACGCGAGTTCGCCGAGCAGTACGGCTACGGCCTCCCGGTGCTGCCCCCGGGTGCTCGGTCACCTTTCGTGGCGAACCCGAACGACGCGATCGTCGCCGCGATGTCGGAGGCGGAGGTCGCCGAGTACGTCCGCGCCAGGGACGGCGCCTGGGGCGAGGGTCCCACGACGGGCGCCTCCGACGACGTCGGGCCGGGCTGGAAGCCCGAGGGCTGCGACGTCTGGGCGAAGGGCCAGATGGAGACCGTCGCGGCCGACCGGGACGCGACCTACCTCGCCCTCAAGGCCGAGGTCGACCGCATCGACGCCGAGCTCGTGCCGGCACACCCCGACGTGGTCGCCGCGGACGCCGCATGGTCCGCGTGCATGGCCGACGCCGGCTTCCCCGGCTACGCCCGCCAGCCTGAGGCCCAGGAGCGTGAGCAGGCGACGTTCGACGCGCCGGACGTCGCGAACGGTGCTGTCGGGCCGGACGGGCTGACCGACGGACAGCGCGACGCCCTTCCCCACGAGCGCGCCCTCGCCACGGCGGACTGGGACTGCACCGACGAGGTGGGCTACGCCGACGTCGTCGGGCGGGTGCGCGCCGAGGCGCAGCGGGAGTACGTCGACGCCCACCGCGACGAGCTCGACGCCTGGGCCGAGGCACACGGCGGTCATGGCTGACGGAGCTCCGCTCAGCGCCGGACGCCGTCGACGTCGTCGGTGAGCGCGCGCACCGGATCACCGTGCCGACGGCCCGGGGCGCGCGCGCCCCGCGGGTGGGTCAGTCGGACGGGCAGGTCCGCAGCGGGGTGCCCGGGAACTCCGGCACCGCCCTCGCCTCCGCCTCCGCGGCAGTCGTCACCAGGCCGTTCTCCCGGATGTCCTCGACGAGCCAGTCCATCTCGGCGATCTCGCGCTGCTGCGCCTCGATGATGTCCACCGCCAGCTCGCACACGCGGACGTCCTCGATCTGTGCGCGCTCGGAGCGGGTGATGGCCAACGAGTGGTGCGGGATCATCGCGCTCATGAAGGCGGTGTCGTCGACGGTGACCTGGCTCCGGTCCAGCGCGATGCCGCCACCCAGGAGCAGGACGCTCGCGGCGACGATCGCGATGTTCGCCTTCGCGTTCTTGTACATGTTCAGCATCCAGCCGAGCATGATCAGCCCCATGGTGCCGCCCATGGTCACCGCCATGAACACCCGGCTCTGACTGAACCGGACGTGGCTCCACTCCCAGGAGCCCACGAACATCACCCCGTACATGACGACCATCGCCGTGAGGATCATCGCGGCGAACCGCAGGTACATCCCCTTCATCTGGCCGGAGTGCTCACCGCCGGAGCCGTCACCGCGCTCGCGTTCAGCGCCCTGGCGACCCGTGGAGTCCCTCCGGGCATCACCCTCGCGCCGCTCGTGCATCGACATGTGACGCCTCCTCCCTCGCAGCCGTCCGTCCGACGCTAGAGAGCCTCTCGGGCATCGGCATCTCGGAACGCGCGCCCGCGGTCGCAGCCGCGGTCGAGCGCCGCGACGACACGATCCGCGACGGCACGATCCGCGGCGACCACTGCCGGGACCGGACGCCCGTCGCGGCCGTCGTCCCGAGCCGCCGCCTTCACGAGCCGCCGATCAGCGAACGCTGGGAGCGGCGCACAGGCACGACTCGATCACGCCTTTCCCCTGGTGAGGCGCCGGGTTTAATGCCAGCCTGGACACTGGTACGAGCAGTCCATCCCGGGTGAGCGTGCCCGGCGACCGCCGAAGGCGTCCGGCCGGATCGCCCTGCGACGCCGGGTGATGCGGGGCGCCCTGCCCGTCCCCTGCGAACCTGGGAGGCAGGGATGGAGACCGGACGTGGTCGCGCCAGCGAGCCGCTGGACCTCGTCGGGCTGGGCGCGCTGATCGCGGCCTCGCCGCTCGGCTACCTGACGGTGGGGCTCGACGGGAGGGTCCTGAGCCACAACCGGGGCGCGGCAGCCGTCGCCGCCCGGGACGACCTGGTCGGCGCGCGTCTGCTCGACCTCCTCGTCCCCGCCGACCGCACGGGCGCCGACGCGCTCCTGACCGAGGCCACGCACGAGGACGACGTCCGCGAGGCACGCTGGCGCGTCCGCCGGGCCGACGGCGCGCCCGCGCACGTCCTCGCCTGCGTGGCACGCGTGACGCGCCCCGACGGCGGCCTGTCCCACCTGGCCCTGACCTGGCAGGACGACACCGAGCGGCACCAGGCCGCCGAGCGGCTGTCGCGACGGGCGGCGCGCGCCACGACGCTGCTGCGCGCCCTGCCCGACGCCGTCCTCATCTGCGCGCCGGACGGCGTCGTGATCGAGGTGAACGACCAGACGCAGACCCTGTTCGGGTACGAGGCGGCCGAGCTGGTCGGCCGGCCGATCGAGCTCCTCGTGCCCGACGCCGTCGTGGCGGCGCACCGCTGGCACCGCGAGCGCTACACCGCGACGGCGCACTCCCGGCCGATGATCACGGGCCCCGACATCAACGGGCGGCACAAGGACGGTCACGAGATCCCCGTCGAGGTCAACCTGGCCGGCGCCACCGTCGAGTCCGGGCCGGTCGTCGTCGCCTCCGTGCGGGACGTGACCGAGCAGCGGGCCCAGGCTCACCGCCTCCGCGAGTCGCTCGACCTCGTCAGCTCGATCCTCGCGGCCGCGACGCAGCAGGCGATCGTCACCGTCGACCTGGACGGCCGCATCGAGACCTTCAGTCGTGGCGCCGAGCTCATGCTCGGGTACACCGTGGCCGAGGCAGTCGGGCAACCGGTGTCGATCCTCGAACCGCCGACAGGGCCGACGACCTCGCCACCGCGTGGGGACTCGACGACAACGCCCCCCTGGACGCGCGCGTCGGCACGCTCGTGCAGTCGCAGGTGGCCGCGACCCGGCCGTGGACCTGGCTCACCAAGGAGGGCGAGCGACGCGACATCCTGCTCTCGGTCACGGTCCGCCGGACGCATGACGGCCCTGCCGGGCTCATCCTCGTCGCGACCGACCAGTCGGAGCGGCTCGCGAAGGACGCGGCTCTGGCAGCGAGCGAGGAGCGCTTCCGGCTGATCTTCGAGCGAACGCCCGTGGGGGCGGCCCTCGTCTCCCTCGACCAGCAGCGGCTGGGTCGGCTGCTCCAGGTCAACCCTGCGTTCGAGGCGTTCCTGGGCTACCGACCCGAGGAGCTGCTCGAGGCCACCGTCGCCGACCTGACGCACGCCGAGGACCTGCCGCTCGTGGTGTCGACGTTCGACCGCCTGGGACTCGGCGAGCCCGTGGCCGAGCTCCTGGAGATCCGCTACCTGCACGCTGACGGCCGGCACGTGTGGGGGCAGACCTCCTTCGCGACCGTCCTGCCGGGCGGCCAGGGCGAGGACGCGTACGTGGTCGCCACCATCGTCGACGTCACGGCACGGCGCACCGCCGAGGCGGAGCTCACCCACCACGCGCTCCACGACACCCTCACAGGCCTGCCGAACCGCGCGCTGCTCGCCGAGCAGCTGAGCCTGGCCCTCGGACGCTCGAGGCGTTCCGGGCACAGCGTGGCGGTCCTCTACATCGACCTGGACAACTTCAAGGACGTGAACGACTCGCTCGGCCACGCGGCGGGCGACGAGCTGCTCGTGGCCATCGCCACCCGGCTCCAGTCGTGCATGCGCGACTCCGACATGGCGGGCCGGCTCGGCGGCGACGAGTTCGTCGTCGTCTGCGAGGACCTGACGTCGTTCGACGACATCACCGCCGTCGCCGACCGCGTCGCGGCCGCGCTCGGCGTCCAGCTCCCCCTGGCGGGGCAGCTCGTCGCGACCTCGGCCTCGATCGGGATCGCCCACACGTCCGATCCCGACGCCAACCCCGAGGACCTGCTCCGCGAGGCGGACATCGCCATGTACCGCGCGAAGAACGGCGGCCGCGCACGGTACGAGTTCGCCGACCCGAGCCTGCAGGCACGAGCCCTGCGCCAGATCGAGCTCGAGGCCGACCTGCGGGCCACGCTCGCCGCGCAGCATGCGCCCGCGACCGGCGTGCACGCGCCGCATCCGGGCCTGCCGGTCCGCCGCCCGCAGGAGGGTCGCCTCTTCCTGGAGTACCAGCCGTGCTTCGACGCGCGCAGCGGCGCGCTCGTCGCGTGCGAGGCCCTCGTCCGCTGGCAGCACCTCACCCGCGGGCTCCTCATGCCGGGCCAGTTCATCGACGTCGCCGAGGACCGCGCGCTCATGTCGCCGCTCGGCGCCTGGGTACTCCTCGAGGCCGCGACCCAGGCGGCAGCCTGGGCGACCGCGTACGGGCCCGACGCCCCCGAGATGTGGGTCAACGTCTCGGCCGGGCAGATGGGCCGGCACCGCTTCTCGGAGCAGGTCGCCGACGCCCTGGAGGCGACGGGGCTTCCCCCGGCCCTGCTGTGCCTGGAGCTGACCGAGCGCCAGGCGCTGTCCACAGCCGCCTCCGTGCTCGGCGACCTGCACGCCCTGCCCGGGATGGGCGTGCGGCTCGCCATCGACGACTTCGGCACCGGGTACGCCGGCCTGGACTACCTGCGCCGTCTGCCGGTCTCGGCACTGAAGGTCGACGCCTCGTACGTGGCGGCCATCGGGCGCGACGCCGCCGGGACCGCGCTCGTGGCGACCGTCGTCAACCTCGGGCACGCGCTCGACCTCACGGTCGTCGCGGAGGGCGTGGAGACGCAGGAGCAGCGCGCCGCGGTCGGCGAGCTCGGCGCGGACATCCTCCAGGGGTACCTGCTCGGCCGGCCGGGACCGCCTGAGCAGGTCGAGCGGATCCTGCGCGCGCAGGCCGCGGCGCGCCCGGACGGCACCACTCCGAGCCGCCGGACGCGGCGCGGCCACTAGCCCGCATACGAGGTTCGGACGCGGAAGCACGGCGCGCCTTTTCACCGGAATCGGGCTCATTTATGGTCGACGCACGGGCGCCCTCCTCGGCGCTGCCCCCGACACCGCCGACGGGCGCGCCTCGCCCGGCGAAGGAGACGACGATGGCCCCCGACCAGCTCACGTTCGACAACCCCGTCGAGCGGCACGCCCACCCCAGGCCGCACGCGCAGTGGCAGCCGCTGCCCGGCCTGGACGCCGAGCTCGACCCCAGGGCCGACCACGGCGAGACCACCTATCGCGGCACGGGCCGCCTGCCGGGTCGCAAGGCGCTCATCACCGGTGGCGACTCGGGCATCGGCGCCGCGGTGGCCATCGCGTTCGCGCGCGAGGGCGCGGACGTGGCCCTGTCGTACCTGCCCGAGGAGCAGGTCGACGCCGAGGCGATCGCCGCCGTCGTCCGCGCCGAGGGCCGCACCTGCCTGCTGCTGCCCGGCGACATCCGCGACCGCGACTGGTGCCGGCGGCTCGTCGCGCAGGCCGTCGAGGGGCTGGGCGGGCTCGACATCCTCGTCAACAACGCGGCCCACCAGGTGTACCACCAGACGTTCGACGAGCTGGACGAGGCCGACCTCGACCGGACGATCCAGACCAACCTCACCGCGATGTTCTGGATCACCTGCGAGGCGCTGCCCCACCTGCCGCCGGGCGCGACGATCATCAACAGCACGTCGGTCCAGGGCTACAACCCTTCGCCGATGATCATCAACTACGCCTCGACCAAGTTCGCGATCATCGGGTTCACCAAGGCGCTCGCGGCCGACCTGGCACCGCGCGGGATCCGCGTGAACGCCGTCGCCCCGGGCCCCGTGTGGACGCCGCTGCAGGTCTCGGACGGCCAGCCGCCGGAGAAGCTCGACGGCTTCGGCGACTCCTCCTGGCTCGGGCGGACCTCCCAGCCCGTGGAGCAGGCACCCGCCTACGTCTTCCTGGCCTCGCCGGAGTCGAGCTTCGTCGTCGGCGAGGTCATCAACGTCAACGGCGGCGCCAACGTGCCCTAGCTG
>JAEZZV010000191.1 GCA_023418375.1 Actinomycetes bacterium
TCTTCGCGCTGCGCGCCCGAACGACGCCGCGCCCCGCCCCGCCGAGTCAGTGGCCCCTGCCGCCGAGGTGAGCGGGGCGCCCACCCCCAGCGTCGCCGCCCGACGCCGGGACCCCGGCCCGCTCCTCGCCGGCGCGGCGGTCTCGGTGGCACGGTAGGGGCACTCGTCGGTGTTCGGAGGCCTCAGGTGAACGACTCAGCCCGCTTCGTCCTCGGGCCGCTCGTCGCCGCCGTGGGCGGCGTGGTCGTGACCGGGATCGGGCTCGCGCTGACCACGGCGGCCGCCAGCGGCGTCGAGACGAGCGAGGGGCTGTCGCTGGGCGGTGCGGCCGTCGCCGTGCTGGGTTCGCTCGCCGCCGTGGGTCTGGGTGGCCTGGTGTGGCTCTCGCTGCTCGTCGCCGCGGCGCGTCGCCTCTTCCCGCGGGGTGCCCGTCTCACCCCGGTGCTCTGGTCCGTCGGCGGGGTCTTCGGCGTCGCGCTCCTCGCCGCGGCGTACGAGAGCCTGGGGGCGGTCGCCGAGGGCAGGACCGTGATCGTCGCCGTCGCGCTCGCCGAGCTGCTCGTCCCTCCTGCCCTCTTCCTCCTGCTCGGCCGGACGACGCCGCCGACCCCGCTCAAGGAGTGGTACCTGCCGCCGGAGTGAGCGGGGCACGCGTCCGCGGGCAGCGGGTGTCCGGAACGCCCCTACGCGCCCGGTGCTCGAATCGATCCGGCCCTCGGTGGCAGGCTGAGGCACCGTGACGACCGCCCCCGCCCTCAGCGTCGCAGCCCGACGTCGGGACCTGGGCCTGCTCCTCGCCGGCGCTGCGGTCTCGACGGTCGGCGGCTCCCTCGCGCTCCTCGCGGTGATGGTGCACCTCGAGCCGGCCGGTCCCGGTTGGATCGCCGCGGCGTGGGCGGGCGAGCTGGTGCCGATCGTGCTGCTCGCGCCGCTGGTGGGCCGCATCATCGACCGGTTCCGCAACCGCGAGCTGCTGCTCGGCGCGATCGCGCTGCAGGCCGTCGCGCTGCTGCTGTGCGCGGTGCTCGGCGTCCGCGACGGCGGCGAGTCCGTCATCATCGGGTCGCTGGTGCTGCTCGGGGTCGGGACGGCGGTCGCGAACCCGGTGGTCGCCGCGCTGCTCCCGCGGGTGTCCGGCGAGGAGCACGCGACCAAGGCCTACGGCTGGTACTCGATGATCTCCCAGGCGGGGTTCCTCGCCGGGTTCGCGGTGGCGGGCGTGCTCGTGGACGCGACGTCCGAGCGCACGGCGCTGCTCATCGCCGCGGCGACCTCCGTGGTGCTGGCCGTGGCCGTCGGGTTCATCCGCACCCAGCGCGTGCCGGATCCGCACGCGGCACGCCAGGACGACTCGATGTGGCTCGGCTTCGCGCGCATCGGGTCGGACCGGCTGCTCCTCGTGGGCGTCTCGGGGCTCGGCGTCGCGACGCTCATCAGCGTGCTGGTCAACGTCGCGGACGTGTTCTACGTGCTCGACGACATCGGGGCGTCGCCGTCCGCGTACGGGCTGGTCACCGCCCTGTGGCCGGCGGCGGGCGTCGTCGGCGGCTGGTACGCGGGGCGCCTGTACGGCGACGCGCTGCTCTCCCGGTGGCTCGCGGGGACGACCGTCGCCGTGGGCCTCGCACTCGTCGCCGCCGGCTCCGTGGTGTCGATCGTGGCGGTCGGTGTCGGCTGGCTGATCGGCGGCGCGGCGAACACCGCGCAGCGCGTCTGCCTCAACGCGCTCGTGCGCTCGCGGACCGACGACGCCGCGCGCGGCCGCGTGTTCTCCGCGGTGAGCGGCGTGCTGCAGGCCGGCAACATCGTGGGCCTGGCGACCGGCGCGACGGTCGTCGCCATGGTCGGCGCGCGGGCGAGCATGCTCGGCGCGGGAGCGGCGACGGTCGTCGTCGGCGGCGTCATGTTCTGGCTCGGGCGGCGCCTTCCACAGGCGCCGGCCGCCTGAGACGGGCGTCGGGGACCTGAGACGCCGCCGGCGGGCCCCCGGACCGGGGACCCGCCGCGCGTCGTCGTACCGAGGAGGTCAGCCCTCGGTGTCGAGGTTCTCGAGGTCCTCCTCGAGCTGCTGGTTGAGCTCCTCGAGCTCCTGCTCCCACTCCTCGTCCCAGTCGTCGACCTCGTCCGACGCGGCGTTGAAGACCAGCGCGGTGAGGATGAGCAGGACGATCGAGGCGAGCAGCGCGAGGCCGCCGGTGATGATGCCGCCGAGCGCGAGGCCGCGGCCGCCCACCTCGGGCACCTTGCGCATGCCCAGGAAGCCGAGCACCAGCGCGACGAGCGCGAAGACGATGGCCAGGGGCGGGAGCCACACCGTGATGAGGGCGAGGATGCCCAGGACGAGCGCGCCGATCGCCATGCCGTTGCTCTTGCCGGCCGGCGGGCCGTACTGCGGCTGCCCGTAGCCCGGGGCCGGGGCGTACTGGCCCTGGGGCGCCTGGGGGTACTGCTGCTGGCCCGGGTACTGGGCGGGCGGCTGCGAGCCGTCGCCGGGCGGGGGCGGGAATGCGGTGGCCATGGGGAGGGGCCTTCCTGTCTGGCGGCGGACCGCCGCCGGGGCACGGACGCGACCATGGTGGCGGCTCGCCGTCCGCGCCGTCCGGGGTTTGCCCGCCATGATCACGACGGGCCCGCAGACTCACCCGGACGGCCTAGTCGCCGGGCGCGCCGAGCGTCCAGCCCTCGGGGTCCGCCAGGGCGAGGGCCGCCGTCGGGCCCCATGATCCCGGGGCGTACGGCCGGACCGGCGGGCGGTCGTCGCCGAGCAGCGGCGCGAAGGCCGTCCAGGCCGCCTCGAGCCCGCCGGGCGTGGTGAACAGGGTGCGATCCCCGTGCAGGACGTCGTCGAGCAACGACGCGTAGGCCGGCAGCGGCTCGCCCGGCTCGACGTCGTCCAGGTCCAGGCGCGCGGTGCCGGCCGCGAGGTCCAGGTCCGGGCCCGGGCGCTTCACCGCGGAGGTGACCTCGATCGCGCCGTCGCCCGCGAGCGAGACCGAGATCCGGCCGGTGGGCACGCGGTCGCCGTAGAGGCGCTCGGGGTCGCGGCGAAGCACCAGCGTGACCAGCTGCGCCGACGCCGCCATCCGCTTGCCCGTGCGGAGCAGGAACGGGACGCCGCGCCATCGGTCGCTGTCCACCCACAGCCGGGCCGCGACGAAGGTGTCGGTCGGGGAGTCGTCGGCCACGCCCTCGATGTCGCGGTAGCCCTCGAACTGGCCGAGGACGACGTCGGCCGGGTCGAGCGGGCGGAAGCAGTGCAGCGCGTCCTCGCGCGCCCGGGCGAGGTCGGAGGCCGCGAGGTGCCGCGGCGGCTCCATCGCGACCTCGGCGGCCACCTGGAACAGGTGGGAGACGACCATGTCGAGGGCGGCGCCCGTGGCGTCGTAGAACTCGGCGCGCTGCGCGACGTCGAGGGTCTCCGGCACGTCGATCTGCACCTGGACCACGTGCTCGCGCGACCACACGCTGCCGAACAGCTCGTTGGCGAACCGCAGCACGTGCAGGTTCTGCGTCGCCTCCTTGCCGAGGAAGTGGTCGATCCGGAAGACCTGCTCCTCGTCCAGCGCCCCGTGCACGACGGCGTCGAGCGCGCGGAACGTGTCGGGCGACGTGCCGTACGGCTTCTCGTAGACCACCCGGACGGTGTCGGTGCGGTCGCCCGGACCGCGCGTGAGCCCGTGGCGCGCCAGGTTGCGGGTGAGCGGGGCGAAGGCCTGCGGGGGCACCGCGAGGTAGTGCACGAGGACGACGTCCCCCTCGTCGCAGCCGGCCGCCTCGGCGAGGGTGGCGCGGAGGCGCGCGACGACGTCGGGCAGGTCGCCCGGGTCGTCCTCGCCGACCTCGCCGGTGAACGCGGAGTGCCGGGTGAGGGCCTCGACGTCGGCGTCGCGGGTGTCGGCCTGGCCGAACTCCTCGAGGGAGTCGCGCACGAGCGCCGTGTACTCCTCCGCGCCCACGACCCCGCGGCCGGTGCCCAGCAGCGCCCAGTGCTCGGGCAGCAGCCCGCCCCGGTGCAGGGTCGCGAGGCTCGGGACCACCAGCCGGCGGGCCAGGTCGCCCCGGCCGCCGTGCAGCACGAGGACGAGGGGTCGGTCGGGCGCTCGGTCGCTCGACCGGGTGGGTTCGGCCAGGTGCGCGATGTCGTCCTCCGCCATCGTCCGACGCTACGTCGACCAGGACACGGGGCGCGCGGTGTCGCCCGCGCGGGCTTGACCTGCGCGGCGACCCGCGAGGACCGTGGGGGCTGGGCCCGTTGCCGTGCCCGACGGTCGCCCGCCCGACGGGCTCAGCAGGGGCGACGGCACGGCGTGTGCCCGGGGAGCGCCCATGACCGCCGCCATCCGCACCGAGAGCCTGGTCAAGGACTACGGGCGCGTCCGGGCGCTCGACGGGCTCGACCTGGAGGTCGACCGGGGTCAGGTCTTCGGCTTCCTCGGCCCGAACGGCGCCGGGAAGTCCACCACCATCCGGCTGCTGCTCGACCTGCTGCGGCCCACGGCCGGTCGGGTCGAGGTGCTGGGCGAGGACCCGCGCACCGGCGGTCCGGGGCTGCGGACCCGCATCGGGTACCTGCCCGGCGAGCTCGGGCTGCCGGAGCGCAAGACCGCAGGCGAGTACCTGCACTACCTCGCGAGGCTGCGCGACGGCGTCGGGGCGGACCAGGTCGGACCGCTCGCCCGCCGGCTCGACCTGGACCTGTCCCGGCCGCTGCGGGCGCTGTCGAAGGGCAACAAGCAGAAGGTCACGCTCGTCCAGGCGTTCATGCACCGGCCCGAGCTGCTCGTGCTCGACGAGCCGACGTCGTCCCTCGACCCGCTGCTCCAGCGGGAGTTCCGTGCCCTGGTCGACGAGGCGCACGCACGGGGCGCGACGGTGTTCCTGTCCTCGCACGTCCTCGCGGAGGTCGAGGAGCTGGCCGACCGGGTCGCCATCGTGCGCGCGGGCCGGGTGGTGGACGTGGACGACGTCGCCGCCCTGCGCGAGCACGCCGGGCAGGACGTGGTGCTGCGGTTCGCGGCCCCGGTGCTGCCGACCGACTTCGGGCACCTGCCCGGGTGCGAGGACCTCGTGGTCGACGGCGCGACCGTGACCTGCCGCCTGCACGGTGATCCGCAGCCGCTGCTGCGCGCGGCGCTGGCCCACGACCTCGTGCGGGTGCAGGCCAAGGACCGCGACCTGGAGGACCTGTTCCTCGACGTCTACCGCGACGGTGCGCGGCCGCGCGCGCACCCGCTGCCGGCGGCGCCGTCGGCGATCCCGACGCCGCCCGCCGAGGGTCCGACGCCGCCCGCCGAGGGTCCGACGCGGCCCGTCGTGAAC
>JAEZZV010000216.1 GCA_023418375.1 Actinomycetes bacterium
GTGCAGAACCGGTTCGACCACACCATCAAGAACCTCAACGTCGCGGTGGAGAACCTGTCCGCGTCGGAGAGCCGGATCCGTGACACGGACATGGCCTCGGAGATGGTGCAGTTCACCCGGGCGCAGATCCTGTCCCAGGCCGGCACGGCGATGCTGGCCCAGGCCAACCAGATCCCTCAGGGCGTCCTGTCGCTCCTGCGGTGATCGACCGCGGCACCAGCCGCACCCAGCACGACCAGCAGTGACCCGGCCGGCGGCGGAATGACCGTCATCCCGCCGCCGGCCGCAAGGTCCGAACAGACGGCAGTACCTCGCGGGGGGGAAGGAGAGCGGAACCGTGGCATCACTCGGCATCGACGGCCTGGCCAGCGGTCTGGACACGACCGCGCTCATCAACCAGCTCATGCAGGTCGAGGCCGGCCCGCAGACCCTCCTCAAGTCCAAGCAGTCGACCACCAAGAGCTTCGTCAGCGCGCTGCAGTCCCTCAACGTCAAGGTCGCCTCGCTCGCCGAGCAGGCGGGCAAGGTAGCCAAGCCGGAGTCGTGGCAGGCCTGGAAGGCCACCTCGTCGGCGACGAGCGTGACGGCCTCCGCCTCCGCCACCGCGCAGCCGGGCACCGTGAGCTTCACGGTGGACTCCGTGGCCAAGGCCCAGGTCTCGGTCTCCAAGGCCACCCTCGACGACGCGTCCCTCGTCACCGGAATGCCGCCGTCGGTCACCGTGCGCGGTGGAGACGGCACCCTGGTCACGGTCGAGCCCACCAGCGGCTCCCTCCAGGACATCGCCAAGGCCATCAACGCCGCTGCCGACGCCGGGATCAAGGCGACGGTCGTCCGCGTCTCGGGCGGCGAGACGCCCACCTACCGCCTGCAGTTCACGGGCACGACGACCGGCACCGACGGGTCGTTCGAGGTCTTCGCCGGCGACGCCACGGCCGTCCGGGCCGCGCAGGCCCTGAAGGACGACCCGGTGAACGGGGACGGCGGTGCCGCGCTCGCCGCGCTGCGGCTCGACGGCACCTCGGTCACGGTCGCCACCGACGCGCAGATCAGCCTCTGGAAGGGCACACCGGCCCAGCAGGTGTTCACGCAGTCGTCGAACACCTTCAGCGGCCTGATGACCGGCGTGGACGTCACGGTCTCCACGGTCACGGCGGCCGACGAGCCGCCGACCACCGTCACCGTCGTCCAGGACACCGACGCGCTCAAGAAGCTCGGCTCGGACCTGGTGAACTCCCTGAACGTCGTGCTCTCCGAGATCTCCTCGCGCTCGTCGGTCACCACCACGACGAACAGCGACGGCACCACGAGCGTCAAGGGCGGCCTCTTCACCGGGGAGAGCACCACGCGCGCGATCCGCCAGCAGCTGACCGAGGCGGCGTCCTACCCGGTTGACGGGCTCTCGGCGTCGGTCGCGGGCATCACGCTCAAGAAGGACGGGACGTTCGCGTTCGACGAGGCCGCCTTCACCAAGGCGATGGCCGAGGACCCGGCGAAGGTGCAGAAGGTCGTCGCCGGGCTGTCCGAGCGTGTCGCCGGCGTCGCGAAGGACGTCTCCGACAAGTACGAGGGCAGCCTGACCCTCAAGATCCAGGGCCAGGAGGGCCTGGTCAAGGACATGGGCACCCGGATCGAGGACTGGGACCGGCGCCTCGCCAGCCGCAGGGAGACGCTGCAGCGGACATACGCGGCACTCGAGGTCACGATGTCCAACATGACCTCCCAGTCCAACTGGCTCGCGGGCCAGATCAAGACCCTCAACGCCAACTGGTCATCCTGAGCCCAGGGACGGGAAAACGATGAACTACGCCGCCGGTCGCACCCGCTACGTCGACGACTCCGTCAGCACGGCCAGCCCGGCCAAGCTGCTGACCATGCTCTACGACCGCCTGGTGCTCGACCTCCAGCGCGCCGAGGCGGAGCAGCAGGTCGGCGACCGCGTGGCCGCGAGCCGCCACCTCGTGCACGCGCAGGAGATCGTCCACGAGCTCGCCGCCACCCTCGACGTCGACGCCTGGGACGGCGCGGCGCGCCTGATGAGCGTCTACACGTTCCTGCTCAGCGAGCTCGTCGGCGCGAACATCAGCTGCGACGCCGAGCGCACGGCCGCCTGCCGCGAGCTCGTCGAGCCGCTGCGCGACGCGTGGCACCAGGCGGCCCGTGAGGTCGCCGGGGCCACGCCCCTCGAGATGGCCGCCGTCCCGGTGCAGCCGGGCCCCGCCGAGGCGTCCGGCGTCGTCTGGGAGGGCTGAGCTCGCATGACGCCCCCCGTCGCCCCACTCGGCCCCGTGGCGGGCACCGGCCCCGCGCAGGGCTGGGACGCCGCGTGGGAGGCCGCGCTCACCGCGCTCGAGCTCGACGTCGCCGAGGTGGAGCACATGCTCGCGCTGCGCGAGATCGCGCTCGACCCGCCGGACCCGTGGACGCCACCCGTCGGCCTCGGGCCGCTCCCGATGGCGCTGGCCGACCGGGCGAAGGCCCTGCTCGAGCGGCAGATCGAGGTGAGCCGCCGCGTCGCCGAGGCGGCCGCGCTGGCCCGCCGGCACGCGCGTGCCGCGCAGGGCATGCGCTCGGCGCCGGAGGCGTCCCCGGTCTACCTGGACACACCCGCCTGACACCCGCCCCGGCCCGGCGTCGACACCCGTGCGGGTGAACGCGACGCCGGGTCCGTGAGAACTCCTCACACGCCCGGCCCCCCGGCCGATGGGCACGGCGAGCACGGACTGCTCGACCCCGGCCACGGATTCGGCCACCACCCGCGTGACAGGGGACCGAACCGTGTTCGACTCCGTGAGCTTCGTGGCGATGAACAGCGCCCTCGACGGTCTGTCGATGCGTCAGCGCGTCATCGCCGACAACGTCGCCAACCTGCAGACGCCCGGGTACCAGGCCAAGCGCGTCTCCTTCGAGTCCGCGCTCGCCGACGCCGTGCGCCACGGCTCGGGCGCCGCGCGGGCGTCGGTCGCCCGCTCGCTCGAGCCGACGCGCGAGGACGGCAACAACGTCAACCTCGACACCGAGACCCTCCTCAACATCGAGACCACCCTGCGCTACGAGCTGGCGACGCGGGCGGTCGACGGCACGTTCAGCAAGCTGCGCACCGCGATGAGGACCTCATGAGCATCTTCGGCGCGATCGGGGTCGCCGGTACCGGGATGACCGTGTACCGCAAGTGGCTCGACGCCATCTCCGACAACATGTCCAACCTCAACACCGTCCGGCGCACGGACGAGGACGCGTTCCAGACGCGGTACGTCGTCGCCCAGCCCATCGAGGGTGGCGGCACGCAGGTCGCCGGCATCGCGCTCGGCAGCGCCGAGGGCCGCCTCGTCTACGAGCCCGGCAACCCGATGGCCGACGAGGAGGGGTACGTGAAGTACCCCGACATCGACATGTCGAGCCAGATGACGCAGATGATCATGGCCCAGCGCGGGTACCAGGCGAACGCCGCGGTCGTCGACCGGGCCACCGCGGCCTACCAGGCCGCCCTCCAGATCGGTCGCAGCTGATGAGCATCTCCCCGATCGCGGGCATCTCGGGCTTCGGCGGCGCGTCCGCCGTCAACGCCCTGACGGGCCTCGGCGCGGCCGCCGGCCTCACCGGCGCGACCGGTGCGACCGGTGCGGGCAGCGTCACCGGCGCGGTCCCCGCGGGCGCCACCGGCTCCATCTCGCCGGCCAGCTTCCTCGACGTCACCAAGGCCGTCGACTCGCTCCAGGCGATGCAGTCGAACGCCACCGCGCTCGGCATCAAGGCCGTCACCGGTGACCTGGACGACGTGCACGACTACACCATCGCGTCGAGCCAGGCGAGCGTCGCGCTCGAGCTGACCGTCGCGATGCGCAACAAGGCCGTCGAGGCGTTCACCGAGATCATGAGGATGCAGGCCTGATGGCAGCTCAGCTCAACGGACTGCTCGGGCGCCTCCAGGGCACCCTGCGCCAGTTCAGCATCGCCCAGAAGACACTGGGCCTCATCGGCATCGCCGTCCTCGTGCTCGGTGGCCTCGCGCTCTCGTCCTGGCTGGGCAAGCCGACGATGAGCCCCCTCTTCGCGAACCTCTCCAGCGCCGACGCGAGCGCGATCGTCGACCACCTCGACTCCGCGGGCGTCCCCTACGAGCTCACGGACGGCGGCAAGACGATCCTCGTGCCCGCCGACAAGATGTACGCGATGCGCCTCGAGGTCGCCGCGGCGGGCCTGCCGACGGCGTCGGAGGGCGGCTACTCGCTGCTCGACGACATGGGCATGACCTCCTCGGACTTCCAGCAGCAGGTCACCTACCAGCGGGCCCTGGAGGGCGAGCTCGCGCGGACCATCGGCGCGATCAACGGCGTCGAGGCCGCGACCGTCAAGCTCGCGCTCCCCGAGGAGAGCGTCTTCGTCGACGAGACGCCCGACCCGACGGCGTCGGTCTTCGTCCGCACCACCCCCGGCACGACGATGGACGCGACCAAGGTGCAGTCGATCGTGCACCTCGTCTCGGCCGGCATCGAGGGCATGGACCCGGCGGACGTCGCGGTCATCGACGCGGACGGCCAGGTGCTCTCGGCCGTCGGCGGCAGCGCGGCGGACGGCCTGCGCGACGGGCAGACGGGCGAGTACCAGGCGCGTGTGCAGGCGAACGTCCAGGCGATGCTCGACAAGCTCGTCGGGCCGGGCAACGCCGTCGTGAGCGTCACCGCCGAGCTCGACTTCGACCAGACCGTCCGGACCACCGAGACCGTCGAGACGGACCCCGACGCGCCGCCCGTCTCGTCCACCAACGAGACCGAGGAGTACACCGGCACCGGGAACACCGACGGTGGGGTGCTCGGCCCGGACAACATCGCCGTGCCGGTCGAGGGCGACGGCGCGGGCGAGTACCGCCGCGAGTCCTCCACCGTGAACAACCCGTACGACACCGTCACGGAGCAGCTGACCACCGCCCCCGGGAGCGTCCGGCGCCAGTCGGTGTCCGTGGTCGTGTCCGAGGACGCCGGCGGCGACCTCGACCTCGGCGACCTCGAGACGGCCGTGGCAGCGGCGGCGGGCGTGGACACCGAGCGCGGCGACGTCGTCTCGGTCACGCGGATGACCTTCGACACCACCACCGCCGAGGAGGCGGAGGCGGCGATCGCCGAGGCCGAGGAGGCCGCCAAGGCCGCCGAGACGATGGGGCTCATCAAGCAGGCTGCGGTCGCGCTGGCGATCATCATCGGCATCGCGGTCCTCGCCTTCTTCGCCGCGCGGCGCAGCAAGCGCGCCCGTCGCGAGGCGCTCGACCTCGGCGTGCTCCAGCTCCTCGAGGCCCGCAAGGCCGAGGCGCTCACGGGCGAGCCGGTCGAGGTGCCGGCCCTCCCGGCGGCGGCCCGGCAGGCGGCGGTGCGCGACGAGCTCGAGGCCCGCCGTGAGGACGTCCTGGCGCTCGCCGCCGAGCAGCCGGCCGAGGTGGCCGAGGTGCTGCGGAGCTGGCTCGTGGGCGGTCGTCGCTGATGGCCGGGACCGCGATGCTCACGGGCGTGCAGAAGGCCGCCCTCCTGCTCATCCAGCTCGGCCGCGACCAGGCCGCGCGCGTGATGTCGCAGCTCGAGGAGAGCGAGATCGAGGAGCTGACCACCGAGATCGCGCGCCTGGACCGGGTGAACCCCGAGGTCGCGCAGGCGGTCCTCGACGAGTTCTACGAGACGTCCATCGGCGGCAGCGGCGGCGCCGGCGGCCTCGGCTTCGCGCAGAAGGTGCTCGAGGCGTCGCTCGGCCGCGAGCGCGCGTCGACGATGATGGAGCGCCTCACCACGACGCTGCAGGGCCAGCCGTTCGAGTTCCTCCAGCACGCCGACGCCCGACAGGTCGTGTCCCTGCTGTCCGGCGAGCACCCCCAGACGATCGCGCTCGTGCTCGCCCACCTGCGGCCCGACCACGCGTCGGCCATCATCACCGGCCTGCACCCCTCGATCGCCGGCGACGTCGCGCACCGCATCGCGCTCATGGAGCGCGCCTCGCCGGACGTCGTCGCCGTGGTCGCGGAGAACCTGCAGCGCAAGGCGTCCGCCGTGCTCACGCCGCAGGAGATGGCGGCCGTCGGCGGCGTCCAGCCGCTCGTCGACATCATCAACCGCACGGACCCGACGACCGAGAAGATCATCCTCGAGGGCCTCGAGGCCCGGGACACCTCCCTCGCGGAGGAGGTCCGCAGCCGGATGTTCGTCTTCTCCGACATCGTGCTGCTCGAGGAGCGGGCGATCCAGCTGGTGCTCCGCGGCGTGGAGACGAACATCCTGGCCACGGCCCTCAAGGGCGTCGAGGGCGAGGTCCGCGAGAAGATCACGCGGAACCTGTCCGAGCGCGCCCGCGAGAACCTCGACGAGGAGATGGACCTGCTCGGTCCGGTGCGCCTGTCGCTGGTCGAGGAGGCCCGCGCCAACGTGGTGCAGGTCATCCGTCGCCTCGAGGAGTCCGGCCAGATCGTCATCCGGCGCGAGGGCGAGGACGAGTATGTCGCCTGACGCCCCCGCGGCCGCGGTGCGGTTCACCCCCGCACCCATCTCCGCCGACCACCGCGCCGACGGCGAGCGCGCCGGCTACGCGGCGGGCTGGGTCGCGGG
>JAEZZV010000293.1 GCA_023418375.1 Actinomycetes bacterium
GGCCAGGCGGCCGCCCCGGCCGCCTGGACGCCGAGCACCTGGACGTCGGTCCCGGCGACGGCGGCCGCGATCCCGGCCGCGAGCCCGCCGCCGCCCACCGGCACCACGACGGTCCGCACGTCCGGCACCTGCGCCAGGATCTCGAGCCCGATCGTGCCCTGGCCCGCGACGACATCGGGATGGTCGAACGGGTGGATGAGGACCGCGCCCGTGCGCTCCGCGTAGGCCTGCGCCTGCACGAGGGCCTCGTCGAGCGTCACGCCGCCCAGCACCACCTCGGCCCCGTAGGCGCTGGTGGCCGCGACCTTCGGGAGCGCCGCGCCCTCCGGCATGAACACCGTCGCGCGCACCCCGAGCAGGCCGGCCGCGAGCGCGACGCCCTGGGCGTGGTTGCCCGCGCTGGCGGCCACGACGCCCCGCGCGCGCTCGGCCGGCTCCAGCCGCGACATCCGCAGGTAGGCACCCCGGATCTTGAACGAGCCCGCCCGCTGGAGGTTCTCGCACTTGAGCACGACCCGGCCGCCCGCGACCTCGGTCAGCGCACTCGACTCCAGCACCGGCGTCTCGTGCACGATCCCCCGCAGGACGGCCGCGGCGGCACCGACCTCGGCCGGGCCGATGCCGCTCACGCGGTCTCCTCGTCCGTGAGCACCGGGGGCGTCTCGGCGGGCGTGCCGTCGAGGTGCCGCAGCCACCTGTTCAGGCCCTCGGGGTCGGCGCCGAGCTGGGGGAACTTGTCCCGGCCGTGCAGGTGGAGCACCACCGTGTTGAGCGTCGCGACGAACGGGACGGCGAACAGCGCCCCGACGATGCCCGCCGCGAGCGACCCTGCGGTCACCGACAGCAGAACGGCGACGGGGTGCAGCGACACGGCGTGGCCGAGCAGCAGGGGCTGGAGGATGTGGCTCTCGATCTGCTGCACCGCCAGCACGATGCCGAGCATGATCAGCGCGGTCGTCGGCCCCTGGTCGACGAGCGCCACCAGCACCGCGATGGCGCCCGTGGCGATCGCCCCGACGAACGGGATGAAGCTCGCCAGGAAGACGAGCACGGCCAGCGGGACCGCGAGCGGCAGCCCGAGGATCAGCGCACCGAGCCCGATGCCGACGGCATCGATGAGCGCGACCAGGATCTGGGTGCGGGTGAACGCCGCCAGCGTGACCAGGCCGCGCCGGCCGGCCTCGTGCACCCGCATGCGCGACCCCGACGGGACCAGCCGGACGAGCCATGCCCAGATCAGGGCACCGTCCTTGAGGAAGAACAGGGTGGTGAACAGCGCGACCAGCGCGCCGGCGAGCACGTGCCCGACGGTCACGGTCGCCGAGACGGCACCCGAGACGAGCATGCTGCTGTTGGCGCTGAGCTGGTCGCCGGCCTGCGTGAGGTAGCCGTCGATCTCGTCGCGGTCGAGCTCCAGGGGGCCCTCGGCGAGCGAGTCGAGCAGCTCGGTGAAGCCGGCCTGGGCCTGCGACCACAGGTCCTCGAAGCCGTCGATGATCTGCCGCCCGGCCACCGTGATCAGGCCGGCCACGACGACGAGCAGGAGCACGACGGCGGTCGCCGCGGCGGCCCCGCGCGGGAACCGCAGGCGCCGGCAGAGCAGGTCGACGACCGGGTTCAGCAGGACCGTGAGCAGCAGCGCCACGACGACCGGTACCCAGAGCACCTTGGACACGGCCAGGAGGAGCAGCAGCACGCCGATGACGCCCAGGATGGCCAGCACGCGCCAGGACCATGCGGCCGCCGCACGCACCGACGTCGGCACCGGGTGGTCGGCCTCTCCGCTCATGCGAGGGCCTGACCGAGGTCGGCGACCAGGTCTGCCACGTCCTCGAGCCCGACCGACAGGCGCACCAGGTCGTCCGGCACCTCGAGCTCCGACCCGGCCACCGACGCGTGGGTCATCCGGCCCGGGTGCTCGATGAGGGACTCGACGCCACCGAGCGACTCCGCGAGCGTGAACACCCGCGTGCGCGCGCACACCTCGAGGGCCTTCTCCTCGCTCCCGGTGCGGAACGCCACCATCCCGCCGTAGCCGCGCATCTGCCGCGTGGCGAGCTCGTTGCCGGGGTGCTCGGGCAGGCCCGGGTAGATCACCTGCTGCACGCCAGCGTGGTTCTCGAGGAACCGCGCCACCGCCGCGGCGTTCGCGCAGTGCCGGTCCATCCGCAGGGCGAGGGTCTTCAGGCCCCGCAGCGTGAGCCAGGCGTCGAAGGGCCCGGCGATGGCGCCCGAGGCGTTCTGGTGGAACGCGACGGCGTCCCGAAGCGACGTCGTCCCGGTGGGCCCGGTGAGGCCGACGGGGAGCTGGGCGCCGTCGGCCACCACGAGGGCGCCGCCGACGACGTCGCTGTGCCCGCCGATGTACTTGGTCGTGGAGTGCACGACGACGTCCGCCCCGAGCGCGAGCGGCTGCTGCAGGTACGGCGTCGCGAAGGTGTTGTCCACGGCCACGACGGCGCCCGCCGCGCGGGCCAGCGCGGAGATCGCCGCGATGTCGCTCACGGTGAGCAGGGGGTTCGTGGGCGTCTCGACCCACACCATCCGGGTGCGCCCCGGCTGGATCGCCTCCGCCACGGCGTCGAGGTCTGACAGGTGGACGGGCGTGTGTTCGATGCCCCACGGCCCGAACACCCGCGCGATGAGCCGGTAGCTGCCGCCGTAGGCGTCGTCGGGCACCACGACGTGGTCGCCCGGGCGCAGGGCCGCGCGCAGGAGCGTGTCCTCGGCGGCGAGCCCGGAGGCGAACGCGAACGCCGCCGCGCCGCCCTCGAGGGAGGCGAGCGCCTCCTCCAGGGCCGTGCGCGTCGGGTTGGCCGAGCGGGAGTACTCGTAGCCGCCGCGCAGGCCGCCCACGCCGTCCTGCTTGAAGGTCGAGACCTGGTAGATCGGCGGGACGACGGCGCCGGTCGCCGCGTCGGACTCGGAGCCGACGTGGATGGCGCGCGTGGCGAACCCGGCCCGCGTCCAGTCGTGCTCGGCCTGCTCGTGCTGGATGTCCGTCACGGGCCCAGGCTAGACGAGCCCGCGCCGGGCGCGAGGGCAGCGCACCCGCGGGGAACAGGCCGCCCACCAGCGCGTGTTGGACGAGGTGTTCCACCGAGGAGGCCCCATGTCCCGCACCCAGATGGTGACCCCCGACCGCGCCCTCGCCGGCCGCGCGTCGTCCCCGTTCGTCGTCCCCGCCCGGCACGCGGTGCTGGGCACCGACCTGGCCGGCCCGTGGCCCGACGGCACCGAGGTGATCGGGCTCGCGCTCGGCTGCTTCTGGGGCGCCGAGAAGGAGTTCTGGCAGATGCCGGGCGTCGTCACCACCGCCGCCGGCTACCAGGGCGGCTACACCGCCTTCCCGACGTACGAGGAGGTGTGCACGGGCCTGACCGGGCACGCCGAGACCGTGCTCGTCGCCTACGACCCGCGCGTCCTGCCGACGACGGACCTGCTGGCGAGGTTCTGGATGCTGCACGACCCGACCCAGGGCTACCGCCAGGGCAACGACGTCGGCACCCAGTACCGCTCGGCGGTCTACGCGACGACCCCCGAGCAGGAGGCCGCGGCGCACGCGACGCGCGACCTGTACGCCGCCGAGCTCGCGCGCCACGGCTACGGCGCCGTGACCACGGAGATCCGGCGCGCGGGCGGCGAGCCGGGCCCCGACGCCGCGGGCCCGTTCTACTACGCCGAGGCGTACCACCAGCAGTACCTGCACAAGGTGCCGAACGGCTACTGCCCGGTGCACTCGACCGGCGTCGCCTGCCCGCTGCCGACCGCGTGAGCGCCCGGGCCTGACCCCCGCCGGGCCCGCCGGGAGGATGACCGGGTCATCCTCCCGGCGTACCCGAGCGCCCGGCGAAGATCGGCCGCACGGGCGTCCCGCTGCTCCCCCGCCGCCGCCTAGCGTCGTCGGCGTCACGAAGGAGGAGTCCCATGATCGAGGCCATCGGCCTGACCAAGCGGTACGGCTCGACGACGGCGCTGGACCACGCGTCGTTCACCGTCGCGCCGGGCAAGGTCACCGGCTTCCTCGGCCCGAACGGCGCCGGGAAGTCCACGACGATGCGCATGGTGGTCGGCCTGGACCGGCCCACCGTCGGCACCGTCACCGTCAACGGAAAGCCCTACGCCGAGCACGCCGCCCCCCTGCGCGAGGTCGGCGTCCTGCTCGACGCGAAGGCCGTGCACCGCGGGCGCTCGGCCCGGGGTCACCTGCGCGCGCTCGCCGCGACGCACGGCATCGGCGCGGCGCGCGTGGAGGAGGTCATCGAGCTCACCGGGCTCGGGGCGGTGGCGAGCAAGCGCGTCGGCGGCTTCTCGCTCGGCATGGGCCAGCGCCTCGGCGTCGCGGCCGCCCTGCTCGGCGACCCGCAGACGCTCATCCTCGACGAGCCGGTGAACGGGCTCGACCCCGAGGGCGTCCTGTGGATCCGCACGCTGGTGCGCTACCTCGCCGCCCAGGGCCGGACCGTCTTCCTGTCCTCGCACCTCATGAGCGAGATGGCGCAGACGGCGGACCACATCATCGTGCTGGGGCGCGGCCGCGTCATCGCGGACGCCCCGGTGGACGAGATCCTGCGTCGCGCCTCGGGCACCTCGGTCCGCGTCCGCACGCCCGACGCCGCCGCGCTCGCCGAGGCGCTGCGCGCGCCCGACGTCCAGATCGCCTCCGTCGAGTCGGGGCTGCTGGAGATCACGGGGACGACGGCCCCGGCCATCGGCGAGGCCGCCGCCCGGGCGGGCGTCGTCCTGCACGAGCTCACGCCCGTGACCAGCTCCCTCGAGGACGCCTACCTCCAGCTCACCGCCGACGAGGTGGAGTACCACTCCGGCGGTCTGCCGGACGCCCACGGCGCGGACCACGGTGCCCGCGTCCCCGCAGCCATGGAAGGAGCGGCCCGATGACCGCCGCCACGCTCAGCCCGAGCGGCTCCGTCGCCGCCGTGCCCACCGCCGGTCGCCCCTCCACGGGGCTGACGTTCGCGGGCATCCTGCGGTCCGAGTGGATCAAGACGTGGAGCCTGCGCTCGACCGTCTGGTCGCTCGCCATCGCCGTCGTCCTGATGACGGGGACGACGGCCCTGCTCGCCTGGGGCGCCAGCACCGACCCGGCGACCGCGGACTTCACCGCGGCCGAGCTCATCGGACCGGGCGCCTACTTCGCCCAGCTCGTGCTCGCCGTCCTCGGCGTGCTGACCATCACGGGCGAGTACTCCACCGGCCAGATCCGCTCCACGATCGTCTCCGTGCCCCGGCGCACCCCCGCGCTCGTCGCCAAGGCGATCGTCCTCGCCGTCGTCGCTGCCCTCACGACCCTCGTCGGCGTTGTGACCGGCACGCTCGCCGGGTTGCCGTTCCACGACAAGCTCGGCATCACGCTCGACCTGTCCGACGGCGAGACGCTGCGGATGCTCGGCGGCATGCCGCTGTACATCGCGGGCATCGCGCTGCTCGGCTTCGCGATCGGCGCGCTCGTGCGCAGCTCGCCCGGGGCCCTCGGCATCGTGCTGGGTCTGCTGCTCGTGGTGGAGCAGGTCGTCGCCGCGATCCCGCTGGCGTTCTTCGACCGCATCGAGCCGTTCCTGCCCTCCAACGCGGGCAGCCGGCTCATCACCAGCCAGGAGAGCATCGACGCGGTGAACGCCGCGTCGATCGGGGCCGACCTCGGCGCCTGGCAGGGCTACGGCGTCCTGCTCGCCTGGGTGGCCGTCCTCATGGTGCTCGCCGCCGTGCTCCTGCGTAGGAGGGACGCCTGAGCATGACGGTGCACGGGGCGCCGGG
>JAEZZV010000028.1 GCA_023418375.1 Actinomycetes bacterium
GTTCACCACGCTCGGCTTCGGCGCCGGCCGCCTGCGCCCGGTCTTCGCGCGGCCCGGGGCGTGGCGCGTGCTCGACGGCGGGATCGCCGTCGTCATGGCCGGGCTGGCGGTCGGGCTGGTCGTCTCCGGCTGAGCCCGCGCCGTCGGGCGGCTGGACGCGGGCTCAGCGCACGCGGTCGACGCGCTCGACGTCCCACACGGGCACGTCGGACTCCACCACGCGCCCCTCGCCGCGGAAGACGAGGAACCGGTCGAACCCGCGCGCGAACCACCTGTCGTGGGTCACCGCCAGGACCGTTCCCTCGAACGCCGCGAGCCCCCGCTCGAGCGCCTCCGCCGAGTGCAGGTCGAGGTTGTCCGTCGGCTCGTCGAGGAGCAGCAGTGTGGCACCCGACAGCTCGAGCAACAGGATCTGGAACCGTGCCTGCTGCCCGCCGGACAGCGTCCCGTAGCGCTGCTCGGCCGACGCGACGAGCTCGTACCGGTCCAGGGCGCGGCTGGCCAGGTCGCGCGAGAGCCCCGCCCGCGTGCCCTCCCCCCGGTGGAGGATCTCCAGCAGCGTGCGGTCGGCCAGCTCGGGATGCATGTCGTTCTGCGCGAACCAGCCCGGGCGCACGCGCGAGCCCAGCGTCACGCGGCCCGTGTGCCGCACCGGTGCGATGCGCGGCGTGCCCTCCACAGGCGCGTGCTCGGCGTCGGGATCGGTGCCGCCCGCGGCGAGCAGCCGCAGGAAGTGCGTCTTGCCCGAGCCGTTCGAGCCCAGCACGGCGACCCGCTCCCCGAACCACACCTCCAGGTCGAACGGCTGCATGAGCCCGGTGAGCCCCAGGTCGCGGGCGACGACGGCGCGCTTGGCGGTGCGCCCGCCGACGAGCCGCACCCGGACGTCCTGCTCCCGGGCGACCGCCTGCGGCGGACCGGCCTCCTCGAACTTGCGCAGGCGCGTCAGGGCGGCCTGGTAGCGCGAGGACATCGAGTCGTTGTAGGCGGCCTTGGTCTTCAGCATGGCCACGAGCTCGCGCAGCTTGGCGTGCTCCTCGTCCCAGCGCCGGCCCAGCTCGGCGAGCCGGTCCATGCGCTCCCGACGGGCGTCGGCGAACGTCGCGAAGCCGCCCCCGTGCACCCACAGCGTGGCGCCGACCGACGGGCTCGCCGAGACCTCCAGGCTCGCGACGTGCGTCGCGGTCCGGGCGAGCAGCTCGCGGTCGTGGCTGACGAACAGGATGGTCTTGGGCGAGGCGACCAGGCGCTCCTCGAGCCATCTCTTGGTGGGCACGTCGAGGAAGTTGTCGGGCT
The DNA here is from genome assembly GCA_023418375.1 of Actinomycetes bacterium. Classification (GTDB taxonomy): domain Bacteria; phylum Actinomycetota; class Actinomycetes; order Actinomycetales; family Cellulomonadaceae; genus Actinotalea. The sequence continues at coordinate 1,297 of JAEZZV010000028.1, forward strand.
CGTCGAGCAGCAGGACGTCGTCCGGGCCGGTCAGCAGGGCCTCGAGCACGAGCCGCTTCTGCTCGCCGCCCGACAGCGACCGCACCTCGCGGTGCTGCGCCCGCTCGAACGGGAGCGAGAGGACGGCGTCGGTGACCTTGTCCCACGCGACCTCCGCCTCGTACCCGCCGGCATCGCCCCACCCCACGAGGGCGTGCGCGTAGCGCATCTGCGTGGGCTCGTCGTCGGTCGTCATCATCGCGACCTCGGCGTCGGCGAGCTCGAGGGCGGCGGCGCGCAGGGCGGGCGGCGCGAGGGAGGCGAGCAGGTCGCGCACCGAGCGGTCGTCGTGGATCCGGCCCACCATCTGCGCCATCACGCCCAGGCCGCCGCTGCGCGCGACGGAGCCCGTGTGCGGGGCCAGCTCGCCGGCGAGGACCCGCAGCAGGGTCGTCTTGCCCGCGCCGTTGGGGCCCACCAGCGCGACGCGCGCGCCGTCGCCCACCCGCAGCTGGACGTCCGTCAGGAGGGGGCGCCCGTCGGGCAGCGTGTAGCCGACGCCGTTCAGCTCGAGATGACCCACGAGCGGCCAGTGTGCTGGTGAGGACGCGGCGCCGTCGACCGGATTGCCGCGCGGGGCCGGCCGGACCGCCGACGGCGGGCGTCCGGATGCGACCGGCCGGGGGCGGTGCGAGCGTGGGAGGCATGACGACGCCCAGCGACTTCGACAGCGGTGGCACGCCCGCCACGACGCCCGACCCCGAGACGGGCGCCGAGGGCGACACCGACCAGCTGCAGCAGGAGGACACCCTGCTCGACCGGGGTGTGGACTCCGTCCTGGACGAGGGCTACTCCCCGCCCGAGCACCCGACCAACCGGCCGCGCCTGGAGACGCACCTCGACCAGGAGCTCGGCGAGCGCCTGGACGACAAGCTCGCCGCCGAGGAGCCCGAGGTCTGGGAGACCGACCCGGGCCCCGACGCGGGCGCCCGCGAGCCGGACCGTGCCGGCCGCCTGGCCGCCGCCGACCCCGAGGCCACCGGCCTGCCCAGCGCGGACACGATGGCGGTCGACGTCGGCATCTCGGGCGGGGCGGCGACCGCCGAGGAGGCCGCGGTGCACGTCATCGACGAGGACGCGGGCGGGCCCGGGGAGACGGACCAGGACCCCGTCATCTGAGGGGCATCAGGCGCCGGCGTCGGGCTCGTCGGCGTCGTCCTGGCCGGGCGGCAGCGGCGCGCGGCGGGCCCGCGTGGCCTCCGCCCGGGCCGCGAGGGCGTCGTCGTCGGGGTAGGCGATCTCCTCCAGCGTGAGGCCGTGCGCGGGGGCGACGGCGCTGGCCCGCACCCGCGATGCGAGCAGCTCGGCGGGCCACGTCTCGGGCTTGCGGCCCTCGCCGACGACCGTCAACGCGCCCACCAGTGAGCGCACCATCGTGTGGCAGAAGGCGTCCGCCTGGACGGTGAGGACGACGAGGTCCGCGTCCGGCCCGTCGGCCGGCCGCTCGACGTCGAGCACCTGGAGCGTGCGTACGGTGGTGGCCTCGGGTCGCGGCCGGCAGAACGCCAGGAAGTCGTGCAGCCCGACGAGCGGGGCGGCGGCCCGGGCCATCGCCGCGGCGTCGAGCGGTACCCGGTGCCGCACCACGTGCGCGCGACGCAGCGGGTCCACGCGCGCCAGGTCGTCGACGATCCGGTAGGAGTAGCGGCGCCACAGCGGGGAGAACCGCGCGTCGAACCCCGGCGGGGCGACCGCCGCGCGGTGCACGACGACGTCGGGGGGCAGCACCCCCGCGAGGCGCCGCACCAGCACCTCGCCCGGGCCGCCGACCATCCGGCCGCGGACCGCCTCCCAGACGTCGGCCGGCAGGTCGAGGTGGGCGACCTGGCCGCGTGCGTGCACGCCGGCGTCGGTGCGCCCGGCGACGGTGAGCCGAGGGTCGGGGTGCCGCAGGACCGTGCCCAGGGCCGCCTCGAGGGTGCCCTGCACCGTGCGCAGGCCCGGCTGGGTCGCCCACCCGGCGAAACCCGTCCCGTCGTAGGACAGGTCGAGGCGCACGCGGACGGCGGGGCCGTCGGTGGTCGCCCCGGGTACGGGCAGGTCGGTCACGCGCCCACGGTACCCAGGGCGCCGCCGGACCATGGGCGCCGGCCCCCCGGCGGCGCCTGCGCACGCCCCCAGCAGGCCGTTCACCCGAACGGGCGTCACTCATCGGCAGCACCGCCGCAGACCTGAAGCCTCGTGCGGGTGAAATCTGCCCGCATGATCAGAAAGGCCCTGCCGCGAACCGGACAACCGATGCCATAGTGCACCCGCCGATCTTGTTTGCCCCCGCTGATCGGTCGGCGTCCTCCCCGGCGCCGCCCCCCGACTGGGGCGTCGAGGTATCCCCATGCCCGAGCACGGCTCCGTGCTGCCCAGAACCAGACGCAACCGCCCCGGACGGGTCCTTGCGGCGACCCTGAGCATCGCCCTCGCGACGCTCGGCACCGCCTCGTTGGCGCTCCCGGCCTCCGCCGACGACGCGCCGCCGGCGGGCGACGGGGTCGTCGCCCCGGCCGTCGAGACCCCGACGCCGACGCCGTCCCCCGAGGCGACGCCGACGCCGGACCCGACGCCGACGCCGACGCCGGACCCGACGCCGACGCCGGACGCGACGTCGTCGCCCGAGCCGGCGGACGAGCCCGCTCCGTCGCCGACGCCGAGCGACCCGGCCCCCACGCC
>JAEZZV010000144.1 GCA_023418375.1 Actinomycetes bacterium
CCACACGCCCCACGCCGCCGCCCGCCGGGCGCGCCTGGCCGAGGTGCGCCGCGCCGTCGTCGTGCCGCCCATCACCTATCCCGAGGAGCTGCCGGTCTCCGCGCGCCGGGAGGAGATCGCCGCCGCGATCCGCGACCACCAGGTGGTGATCGTGTCCGGGGAGACCGGGTCGGGTAAGACGACCCAGCTCCCGAAGATCCTGCTGGACCTCGGGCGTGGGCGGGACGGCCAGATCGGGCACACGCAGCCGCGGCGGATCGCGGCGCGGACGGTCGCCGAGCGGATCAGCGAGGAGATCACCGGCGGGTCCGGCGCGCTCGGCACGGTCGTCGGGTACCAGGTGCGGTTCACCGACCAGTCGTCGGAGGGGACGCTCGTCAAGGTCATGACCGACGGCATCCTGCTCGCGCAGATCCAGCGCGACCCGAGGCTGCTCGCCTACGACACGCTCATCATCGACGAGGCGCACGAGCGGTCGCTCAACATCGACTTCATCCTCGGCTACCTCACGCGCCTGCTCCCGCAGCGACCGGACCTCAAGGTCGTCATCACGTCGGCGACCATCGACTCCGAGCGGTTCGCGCGGCACTTCGGCGCGCCCCCGTCGGCGGAGGCGCCCGACGGCGTCCCCGCCCCGGTCGTCGAGGTCACCGGCCGCACCTACCCGGTCGAGATCCGCTACCGCCCCCTCGGCCCCGACGACGGCCCGGAGGACGCGGACACCGACACCGACACCGACACCGACACCGGCCTGGCGGACCCCCAGGCCGCCAACGGGAGCACGGCGGCGCCACCACGCTCCACTCGAGCCGCTTCGCCGCCGCCACGCTCCACGTCAGCGAAGGGCCGGGGGCAGCGGGGGGCGGCTGCGCCGTCGGACGGCGAGACGCGCGACCTGATGACCGCGATCTGCGAGGCCGTCGACGAGCTGACCCGCGAGGGGCCCGGCGACATCCTCGTGTTCCTGTCCGGCGAGCGGGAGATCCGCGACGCCGAGGACGCCCTGCGCGCGCACCTGGGGCCCCGCGCGTCGGACCCGCGGACACCCGGCGCGATCGAGATCCTGCCGCTGTACGCGCGACTGTCCTCGGCCGAGCAGCACCGGGTGTTCGAGCCGCACGCGCTGCGCCGGGTGGTGCTCGCGACGAACGTCGCCGAGACGTCGCTCACGGTGCCGGGCGTGCGGTACGTCGTCGACCCGGGCACCGCGCGCATCTCGCGGTGGTCCAAGGCGACCAAGGTGCAGCGGCTGCCGATCGAGCGGGTCAGCCAGGCGTCGGCGAACCAGCGCTCGGGCCGGTGCGGCCGCGTGGCCGACGGCATCGCGATCCGGCTCTACTCGCGCACCGACTTCGAGTCACGGCCGGAGTTCACCGAGCCGGAGATCCTGCGGACGTCGCTCGCGTCGGTGATCCTGCAGATGGTCGCGGTGGGCGTGGCCGCCACGCCCGACGACGTCGCCCGCTTCCCCTTCGTCGACCCGCCCGACGTGCGCGCGGTGCGCGACGGCGTCCAGCTGCTCACCGAGCTGCACGCGCTCGAGCCGACGCCCGGCGGGACGAGCCGGCTGACCGACGTCGGGCGCGCGCTCGCCCAGCTTCCGATCGACCCGCGGCTCGCGCGGATGATCGTCGAGGCGGGCCGGCGCGACTGCGCGCGCGAGGTGATGATCGTCGCCGCCGCGCTGTCCATCCAGGACCCGCGCGAACGCCCCGCCGAGCAGCGCGAGGTCGCCGACGCCGCGCATGCCCGCTTCGCCGACCCGACGTCGGACTTCCTCACCTACCTGAACCTGTGGACGTACCTGCGCGCGCAGCAGCGGGAGCTGTCGGGGTCGGCGTTCCGGCGCCTGTGCCGCGCGGAGTTCGTCAACTACCTGCGCGTGCGCGAGTGGCAGGACGTCGTCGCGCAGCTCCGCGAGCTGGCCAAGCCCCTGGGCATCACGGTCCGCCCGCCGGCCAAGGTCGGCACGGCGTCGTCCGCTGCCGAGGGCACCGAGGGCGAGGCGCCCGAGGCCGAGCCGCTGCGGCACGCGTGGGACGCCGACCGCATCCATCAGGCGATCCTCGCCGGGCTGCTCTCGCACCTGGGCATGCAGCAGGCGACCGAGGTCCGCGTCGGTGCCCGCGGCGGCCAGACCGGGCGCGACGCGCCAGGCGGCCGTCGCCAGCAGGCGCGCAACGAGTTCCTCGGCGCCCGTGGCGCGCGGTTCGCGGTCTTCCCCGGGTCCGCGCTCGCCAAGCGGCCGCCGTCGTGGGTGATGGCGGGCGAGCTCGTGGAGACCTCCCGGTTGTGGGCGCGCGACGTCGCCCGCGTGCAGCCCGAGTGGGCCGAGGAGCTCGCCGAGCACCTGGTCAAGCGCACATACTCCGAGCCGACGTGGTCCGCCAAGCAGGGCGCCGCCGTCGCGACGGAGCGCGTGCTGCTCTACGGCCTGCCGATCGTCGCGGGCCGCCGCGTGCTCTACAGCCGCGTCGACCCCGGGCACGCGCGCGAGCTGTTCATCCGGCACGCGCTCGTCCAGGGCGAGTGGACGACCCACCACGGCTTCTTCGCGCACAACCGCTCGCTGCTCGCGGAGGCGGAGGACCTCGAGAACCGCGCCCGGCGCCGCGGCCTCGTCGCCGACGAGGACGCCCTCTTCGACTTCTACGACGACCGCCTGCCACCCGAGATCGTCTCCGCGCGCCACTTCGACACGTGGTGGAAGACGGCGCGACGCGAGGACCCCGGCCTGCTGGACTTCTCGCTCGAGATGCTCGTGGGCGAGGTCGCCGTCGACGAGCGCGCCTTCCCGTCGGTCTGGCCGCAGGGCGACCTCCGGCTGCCGCTCAGCTACCAGTACGACCCGGGGGCTGAGCACGACGGCGTCATGGTCGACATCCCGCTGTCGGTGCTCCCGCGCGTCCGGCCCGAGGGCTTCGACCGGCTCGTCCCGGGGCTGCAGGAGGAGCTGGTCGTCGCGCTCATCCGGTCGCTGCCCAAGGCCCTGCGCGTGCCCCTGGTCCCCGCGCCCGACGCCGCCCGCGAGCTCGTCGCCTGGGTCGCGGCGAACGAGCCCGCCTGGGAGGACGCCGTCCGCGCCGGTGACATGGCGCCGTCGTTCGCAGCGGTGCTCTCCCGGGCCGCGCGGGCGGTCCGCGACGTCGGGGTGCCCGACGACGCCTGGGACGCCTCTCGTCTTCCGCCACACCTGAGGATGCGGTTCCGCGCCGTCGAGCAGCGCGGGAGGGCCGTGCAGGTTGTGGACGAGGCGGACGACCTGGTCGTTCTGCAGAGACGGCTCGCGCAGCGTTCCGAGGACGCCGTTCGTTCCGCGGTCCGCTCGGCCGTTCGGTCCGCCATGCGTGAAGCGGCGGCGTCTCCCGGGGCGGGGTCGGGGGGGGGGGGGGGGGGGGGGGGGGCGGCGGCCCCCCCCCCCCCG
>JAEZZV010000165.1 GCA_023418375.1 Actinomycetes bacterium
CGTCGGTGCGGCGCCCCCCACGGCCGTGCGCTACGAGGAGTGGGCCGACACGCTCACCGCGTACGCGGCGCAGTTCCGCCCCGACGTCGTGCTCGCCAACACGGCGGGGTGCTTCTGGGGCGTCGACCTCGCGCACCGGCTGGGGCTGCCGTCGATCTGGTCGGTCCACGAGAGCTTCGACCCCGAGCTGTTCCTGCGGCACTACTACGGCGAGACGGTCGACGAGTGGACGCGGGGCGTGTTCTACGCGTCGTTCGCACGGGCGTCGGCGGTGGTCTTCGAGGCCGACGCGACCCGCGACATCTTCCGGCACCTCGCCGACCCGCGGCGCATGATCCGCATCGACTACGGCGTCGACCTCGCCGAGATCGACGCCTTCGTGGCCGAGCACCCGCGGGCGCAGGTGCGTGCGCGGCTCGGCCTCAAGCCGGACGACATCGCCTTCGTCTGCATCGGCACGTACGAGCCGCGCAAGGCCCAGGGGCTGCTGACGAGCGCCTTCCTCGAGATCGCGGACCAGTTCCCGCAGGCGCGCCTCGTGCTCGTCGGCGACAGCCCCAACCCGTACTCGGCCGCGCTGCACCAGGTGCTCGCGGAGGTGCCCGGCTCGAGCCAGGTGCGAACCGTGGGCGTCACCGGGGCGGTCTACGACTGGTACCACGCCGCCGACGCGTTCGTGCTCGCCTCGGACGTCGAGTCGCTGTCGCGCGCCATGCTCGAGGCGATGGCCTTCGGTGCGGTGCCCGTCGTCTCGGACGTGTTCGGCACGTCCTCGGTGGTGCAGGACGGGCGCAACGGCATGCTGTTCGACCCCACGAGCGTCGCCAGCGTGCGCCAGGCCCTCACGCGCTACGCGTCGGCGGACGCCGCCGAGCGCGCGGCGATGGCCGAGCAGGCCCGCGCCACCGTCGACCCCGCGCGGGACTCCAAGCACTACGGCCTGGAGTACCGCATGCTCGTCGACGAGCTCGTGGCGGACCCCGAGACGGTCGACTTCGCGCGGCTCCAGGAGGAGGTCCGCGCGCTGCGCGAGGGGCGCCGCCCGGGGACGGGCGACGACGACTCCTCGACGGCCGGTGAGCCCGAGCCCGAGCCCGCGGACGTGGCAGGAGGACAGGACCGATGACGCCCGAGATGCAGGCCGAGCTCGACCGTCTCTGGGCGATGCCCCGGGGCGAGGCGACCTCCACGGACATCGCGGGCGACATCCGGCTCGCCGACGGCCCGTCGTTCGTGTCGCAGTTCCGTGCGATCGTCACGGACGAGATCTACGCGTTCGAGAAGTCCGGCGACGACCCGCCCGTCATCGTCGACTGCGGTGCCAACATCGGGCTCGCGACGCGGTGGTGGCTGTCCCGGTGGCCCGACGCCCGGATCGAGGCGTTCGAGCCCGACCCCGACGTGTTCGCCATCCTCCAGGCGAACCTCACGGGGGTGCCGGACACCGTGCGCCTCCACCAGGTCGCGCTCGCCGCCGAGGCGGGGACCGCGACGTTCGACCGGCTGGGCAGCGACGCGGGGCGCCTCGACGACCGTGCGCAGGGCCCGACCGCGACGACGGTCCCTACGGTGACGCTCTCGTCGGTCCTCGCGGACCTCGAGCACGTCGACCTGCTGAAGATCGACATCGAGGGCGCCGAGGTCGAGGTCCTGCACGAGGCCGAGCACCTGCTCGGGCGCGTCGAGCGCGTGTTCGTCGAGTACCACTCGCGCGTCGGCGAGCGGCAGCAGCTCGGCAACCTCCTCAACCTGCTGCGCCGCGCCGGCTTCCGGTACTACATGGAGGTGCCGCGCACGTCGCAGCGACCGTTCGTGTCGGTGTCGCAGGAGGTCGACATGGACGTCCTCGTGGAGATCTGGGCCCACCGGATCGAGACGCCGCGGTGACGAGCACGCCCGGTTCGGCCCTGGCGTCCGCGAGCACGGTGCAGGCCGTCGAGGCTCCCGCCGCGTCGGGCCGTCGCGGTCGCCTGCTCGCGCTCGCGCCCGTGGTGCTCGTCGTCGTGTGGACGGTGCTCAACACCTGGTGGTCGCTGTCGCGGCTCGACGACCGCGCCTTCAACATCGACGAGGCCGGCTACCTCGCGTTCGCGGCGAACCATGCGTACGGGTTCGCCGCCCAGGGCGTCGGCGGCTGGTTCGACTCGGTGCTCGCACCGTCGCAGCACGCACCCGGCGTGCCGGTCCTGACCTCCCTGCTCGTCATCGCCGGTGCGGGGATCGACCAGGCGGGGCTCGCCGTCATCGGCGTCTCGGGCGGCGTGATGCTCCTGTTCACCTGGCTGCTGGTCCGCGAGGTCGTGAACCGGACCGCCGGGTGGCTCGCCCTGGCGCTGCTGGCCACCGCACCTGCGGTGCTGAACTACAGCCACCTGTACACCTTCGTGCTGCCGACCGCGGCGCTGCTGGCCGTCGCGCTCTACGCGGTCCACCGCTCGCGCGGGGCCACGGTGCTGCGCTGGGTGGTCGTGCTGGGCGTCGTGCTCGGCTGCCTGCCCCTCGTCCGCAGCATGAACTTCGCGTTCGCCGGGATCCTCGGGGTGATCCTCGTGGTCCAGGCCGCGCTCACGCCCGGCCCGGCGCGGTGGCGCGCGCTGCGCCACGTCGCCCTGGCCGCCGGCGTCGCGGCGCTCGTGCTGCTCCCGTGGCTGTGGTCGAGCTGGCGGCTCGTGGCCGAGTACCTGTTCGGGTTCGGCTACGGGGAGCGCGCCGAGGAGTACGGCTCGCGCGGCGGCTCCGCGTACAACGCCGTCCGCATGACGGCCTCCGAGCTCTACGCGATCCACACGTCGGTGATCCTGATCGGCGTCGTGGCGGCCGCCGTCGTCATGGTGGTCGCCCTGGTGCGCTGGGTCCGGTCCGGGGACGCGCCGCACGGGTGGAGCGCCTTCGCCGCGGCGCCCGTGTTCCCCGCCGCGGCGCTCACGGTCGCGGGCTACGCCGCGCTGGGCACCACGGCGAACTCCGGCTCCGGGTTCGGGTTCCAGCTGGCGCCCGCGTTCGTCACGGTCACGTGCCTCGGATGGGTGCGGCTCGTCGCCGTGCGGCCCCTGGCGTCGCGCCCCCTGCTGCCCGCGGTCGTGGTCGCGGTCCTCGCGCTCGCCTGCGCCGTGCCCGCCACCGGGCTACTGTCGCGGGTCGCGCCGTGGGGCACCGACCGGGTCACCGAGCTGCCGGTCATCGGCGGGGTGCGGGTGACGGCGGGCGTCGACCTCGACGAGTCCTACCTCGAGATCGCCAACGGCGACGGGCCCGTGAACCGCTCCGAGTGGAGCGACGAGTGGCGTGAGGCGTCGGAGGACCTGGCCGGGGCGGTCGCGCACGACGACTTCGTGGCGTCGGGCACGGCGTTCGGCTTCCGGGGGTACTTCGTCAACGCGAACACGCTCCAGCTCGAGGTCCTGCGGGACGGGCACTGGGCGTTGCCGGTCGTCCAGATCGAGCCCGCCGTCGTTCCCGAGGACGAGGCGGCGTACCTCCAGTGGCTCACGGACGGCCCGGCCGGGTCGGCGTGCCAGCTCGTCACGTCCGCGGGCGCCGACAACGAGTTCCAGCCGATGGTCGACACGACGCTGATGGAGGCCGCGGCGGCCGCTGCCGACTTCGAGCGGGTCGAGTCGTTCGACACCCCGGACGGCCGCTCGATGGACCTGTGGCGTCGGGACCGCGCGGAGTGCGCC
>JAEZZV010000214.1 GCA_023418375.1 Actinomycetes bacterium
CCCGCCGACCTACCGCGTGCTGGCCCGCGCCGCGACCACGCGCGCGCTTGCGGGCGGCCGGCTGCGCCCGGACCAGGCCCAGGCGCTGCTCGACGCGCTCGCGGACCCGCCAGCACGACAGGAGGAACGATGACGGCCACGGATCCCCGCCCGACGACGACGCCGCGCGTCGCGCGCACGCGCGACGAGCTCGCCGAGGCGCTGGCGGCCCCGGCCGGGCGGCGTGCCGTCGTCATGACGATGGGCGCGCTGCACGAGGGGCACCTCTCGCTGGTGCGCCGGGCGCGGGAGCTCGCCGACCAGGTGGTGGTGACGATCTTCGTCAACCCGCTGCAGTTCGGGGCGGGGGAGGACCTGGAGCGGTACCCCCGCGACCTCGCTGGCGACGTGCGCCTGCTCGCCAGCGCCGGGGCGGACCTCGTCTTCGCGCCCGACGTCGCGACCGTGTACCCCACCGGACCGCTCGTCACCGTCCACGCGGGCCCGTTCGCGGACGTCCTCGAGGGCGCGATCCGGCCCGGCCACTTCGACGGCGTGCTCACCGTCGTGCTCAAGCTCATGCACCTGACCAGGCCGGACGTCGCGCTGTTCGGCCAGAAGGACGCCCAGCAGCTCGCGGTGATCCGGCGTATGGTGCGCGACCTCGACGTCCCCGTCGAGGTCGTGGCGGGCCCGATCGTCCGCGCCGACGACGGTGTCGCGCTCTCCTCGCGCAACGCCTACCTCGACGGGGAACAGCGGGCGCACGCGCGGGCGTTGTACCGGGCGGTGCTCGCCGCGCAGGCGGCCGCCGAGGGTGGCTCGGGGTCGGTCGCGGTGCGACGGGCAGCACAGGAGGTGCTCGCGGCCGAGCCGGGGGTGGTGGTGGACTACGTCGCCCTCGTCGACCCGGACACCATGTCCGAGGTCGGGGACGACCATCGGGGCCAGGCGCTCCTCGCGCTGGCGGCCCGGGTGGGCAGCACCCGGCTCATCGACAATACGATGGTGGTGCTGTGACGCACGAGGCGTACCGGAACGGGCACGACCCGGACGAGCAGGCACCGGAGGGAGGGGTGATGTCGGCACCGACGCAGGGCTGGCTGCGGACGATGATGGTGGGCAAGATCCACCGCGCCATCGTGACCGCCGCCGAGCTCGACTACGTGGGCTCCATCACCCTGGACGCCGACCTGCTCGCGGCCTCCGGCATCCTGCCGGGCCAGCAGGTCGACGTCGTCGACGTGACCAACGGCGCGCGCCTGACCACGTACGCGATCGCGGGCGACCCGGGCTCCGGCGTCGTGTGCGTCAACGGCGCGGCCGCGCACCTGGTGCACCCGGGCGACATGGTCATCGTCATCGCGTACGCGATGCTCCCGGACGACGAGGCCCGCACCTACAACCCGAACGTCGTGCACGTGGACGCCGCGAACCGCATCGTGAGCGTCGACGGCGACCCCGGTGCCGCCCCGGAGGGCATGCACACGGCCGCCATCGCCTGGGCGCCCGGCCCCCGGTGAGGCTGCCACGGCGTCTCGTCGCCCCCCAGCCCGGCTGGACGGCGACGGCGGACGTCGTCGTCGTGGGGTCCGGCATCGCCGGCCTGACCGCCGCGCTGGCGCTGCGGGCGCGCGGCCCGCGCGTGGCGCTCATCACCAAGAGCGTGCTCGCGTCCGGTTCGACCATCTGGGCGCAGGGCGGCATCGCCGCCGCGCTCGACCCGCGCGACACCCCTGACGCGCACCTGGCGGACACGCTCGTCGCGGGCGCGGGCCTGTGCGACCCCGCGGCCGTGGAGGTCCTGGTCACCGAGGGGCCGGCGCGGGTGCGCGAGCTCGCGGGGCTCGGCGCGGCGTTCGACCTCGACGCGGCGGGCGAGATCTCGTTGACCCGGGAGGGTGGCCACGGCACACGGCGCATCGCGCACGCCGGCGGCGACGCGACGGGCGCGGAGATCAGCCGTGCGTTGGTGGCGCGCATCGAGGCGGTCCGCAACGACCCGGGCATCGAGGTCGTCGAGCACGCGCTGGTCCTGGACCTGCTGACGGGCGCCCCCGGGCCGGACGGCGCCCCCGGGCCGGTCTGCGGCGTCACCCTGCACGTGATGGGGGAGGGCTCGCGCGACGGCGTCGGCGCGGTCCTGGCCCCCGCGGTGCTGCTGGCGACCGGCGGCATCGGGCAGGTGTACCCGTCCTCGACCAACCCGTCGCTCGCGACCGGTGACGGGCTGGCCGCGGCGCTGCGGTCCGGCGCCTCGGTGGCCGACATGGAGTTCGTGCAGTTCCACCCGACCGTGCTGTGGCTGGGAGCGGGGGCCAAGGGCCAGCTGCCGCTGGTCAGCGAGGCGGTCCGCGGTGAGGGCGCGCTGCTCGTGGACACCGACGGGGTGCGGTTCATGCCGGACGTGCACCCGCTCGCCGAGCTCGCGCCGCGTGACGTCGTCGCGCACGCGATCGTGCGCCGGATGGCCGCGACGGGCGCCGACCACGTGTACCTCGACTGCCGTCACCTGGGCGCGGACTTCCTGCACGCGCGCTTCCCGACGATCCACGCCCGGCTGCTCGCGGAGGGCATCGACCTCGCCGCCGACCTGGTCCCCGTCGCGCCGGCGCACCACTTCCACTCCGGCGGCGTGCTCACGGATCTCGTGGGCCGTTCGGACGTGCCCGGGCTCTACGCCGCCGGTGAGGTCGCCTGCACGGGCGTGCACGGCGCCAACCGGCTCGCGTCGAACTCCCTGCTGGAGGGCCTGGTCTTCGCGCACCGCGCCGCGGACGACGTCGCGGCGCGTCTGGCCGCGGGTGACCTGCCGCGCGTCGAGCCCGTCGAGCGGACCGGCCCGCCGGGCCTGTGCGCCGCCGCGGCGCGCCCTCGCATCCAGCGTCTCGCGCAGAAGGGCCCGGGCGTCATCCGCACCGGCGCCGACCTCGAGGCCGCGGCCACCGGCCTCGCGGCCGTGCCGACCACGCCGGACGCCGCGCCGGGGCTCCTCGCCTCGCCACAGACGGCCGAGTGGGAGACGACCAACCTGCACCAGGTCGCCACCGTGCTGACCGCCACCGCCGCGGCCCGGACCGAGAGCCGCGGCGGGCACTACCGCGAGGACCACCCCGCGCGCGACGACGCCTGGCTGGTGCGCCTCGCGGCCCGGCTCGACGCCGACGGCGCCCTGGCGGTCACCCGCGTGCCGGTCACGGCCCCGGTGCCGGCCTGACCTCCCCGGCGGTGGGCGGGCTCAGTCGCGGACGAGCTCGAGGTCGGGGCGCGCTGCGCTCAGCGTGAGCATCCCGCCGGACAGGTTGGCCGAGTCGAGGCCCGCCTGGACCAGCACGCGGTGGGCCAGGTAGGAGCGGAACCCGCTCGCGCAGTGCACGCGCACAGGACGGCCGTCCGCGGCGGCGCGGACCTCGTCGAGGCGGTCGCGCAGCTCGGTGTGCGGGACGTTCAGCGCACCGGGCAGGTGCCCGGACGCGAACTCGCCGCGCGAGCGCACGTCGAGGACGAGCGCGCTGTCGAGGACCTTGTCGAGGTCGTCGGGGTACCAGAGCGCCAGCGTGCCGTCGAGGACGTTCTGCGCGACGAAGCCGGCCATGTTCACGGGGTCCTTGGCGGAGCCGTAGGGCGGCGCGTACGCGAGCTCGAGCTCGGCGACGTCGTCCACGGTCATGCCCGCGGCGAGCGCGGTGGCCAGGACGTCGACGCGCTTGTCCGCGCCGGCCCGGCCGACGGCCTGGGCGCCGAGCAGACGCCCGTCGGGCGCGAAGCTCATGGTCAGGTGCAGCTGCTCGGCGCCGGGGAAGTAGCCCGCGTGGTGGCCCGGGTGCACGTGCACGACGTGGTGCTCGATGCCGGCCTGCTGGAGCGCGCGCTGGCTCGCCCCGGTCATCGCCGCGGTCAGGCCGAACACGCGCACGACGGCCGTCCCGAGCACCCCCCGCGCCTCGCGCTCGGGCGTGACGCGCCCCAGGATCGCGTCGGCGGCGCGACGGCCCTGGCGGTTGGCGGGCCCGGCGAGCGGGATCGGCCCGACGGCGCCGGTCACCGCGTTGCGCACCGCCGTGGCGTCGCCCACGGCCCAGATGTGCGGGTCCGACGTGCGCTGCTGGGCATCGACGACGATGGCCCCGGTCGCGGTCAGCTCGAGGCCGGCGCTCCCGGCGAGGTGGCTGTCGGGCCGGACGCCGACCGAGAGGACGACGAGGTCGGCGCCGAGCACGGTCCCGTCGGCGAGCACGACCTCGACGGCGGTGCCCGCGGTCCCGGGGGCCGGACGGACCTCCTCGGCCGCCACCCCGACGTGCGTGCGCACGCCACCGGCGCGCAGCTCGGCGTCCAGCAGGGCGGCGAGCTCGGCGTCGAGCGGGGGCAGGACGTGGGGCGCCAGCTCGACGAGGTCGACCTCGAGGCCCCTGGCGCGCAGCGCCTCGGCCGTCTCGAGCCCGATGAACCCCGCGCCGAGCACGACGGCGGATCGCGCGCCTCCGGCGAGCACGTCGCGCAGGCCGTCGGCGTCGGGCACGGTGCGCAGGGTGTGCACCTGCGGCAGGTCGAGCCCGGGCAGCGGCGGGCGGACGGCGGTCGCGCCGGGTGCGAGGACGAGCGCGTCGTAGCCGAGGACGTCCTGCGCGGGGCCGGCCGGGGTGGTGTGCGCGACGGTCACGGTGCGCGCCTCGCGGTCGATGGCGACGACGTCGTGCCCGGTGCGCACGTCGAGGTTGAGTGCGGCCCGCAGCGACTGCGGGGTCTGCACGAGCAGCGACTCGCGCCGGGGGATCTCGTCGCTCACGTGGTACGGCAGCCCGCAGCCCGCGAACGACACGTACTCGCCTCGCTCCAGCACGACGATCTCCGCGTCCTCCGCCAGGCGGCGGGCCCGCGCGGCCGCGCTCATCCCTCCGGCGACGCCTCCGACGACGACGATCCGCATGGTCACTTCCTTCACGTGGGTGGGCGGTGCTCGGGCCGGCGACGCGCCGTTCCCTCTTCCTCCAAGATACCCCAGGGGGTATCTATTCCCGCCGGGACCCCGAGCAGCGCGGCGCCCTGGCGCACGCCCTCGAGCGAGACGTCGACGGCGGTCACCGACCAGCCGAGCGACGCGAGCCACAGCGCGTGCCGCCCGTCGCCCGCGGCGACGTCGACGGCGTGCCCCGGCGGCAGGCCCTCGACCGCGCCGCGGACCCACGGGTTCGGCTCACGGGTCCAGACCGGCCCGCTCGCGTACCGCGCGTCCCACTCGCGGGCCGCCTGTCGCGCGTCGCCGGCGTCCACGCGCCGCGTCAGGCGAGGGAGAGGAAGAGCTTCTGCAGCTTGGCGCGGTCGATGCCCGCGGCCTCCTCGCCCTGCGTGAGGCAGCGCTCGAGGCCGGTGGAGATGATGGAGAAGCCGGCCCGGTCGACGGCCTTGGAGGCGGCGGACAGCTGCGTGACGACGTCCGCGCAGTCGGCGCCCGACTCGAGCATCTTGATGACGCCACCGATCTGGCCCTGGGCGCGGCGGAGGCGGTTGATGACCGACGTCATCTCCTCGGGGTCCAGCTGCATCCCGCGCCCTCCTTCGGTCCCGGCGTCCGGCGTGGTGTCCGGGGTCATGGTGTCACGCTCCCGCCCGCGCACGGGCGGGCCGCAGGTCCTCGGCGCAGCGCACGCGTTCGGGTCGCAGTCATGCAGTCCTCTCGCTCAACGCTCCATCATACCCCAGGGGGTATGTGGGCGACTAGGGTCGGCCCGTGGACCCGGACCTCGCGATCGACCTCGACCGGCTGCGCGCCACCGTCGCGCGCGCGCTCGACGAGGACCTCGGGGGCGATCCCGGGCGCGACGTCACGTCCCAGGCCACGGTGCCCGCGGATCTCACCGGCACGGCGCGCCTGGTCGCCCGCGCCGACGGCGTGGTGGCCGGGCTCGTCGTCGTGCAGCCCGTGCTCGAGGACGCCGCCCGCCGCCTCGGCCTGCCTGTCCCCGAGCTCGACGTCGCCGTGGCCGAGGGCGCGCGCGTGCGTACCGGGGACGTGCTCGCCGAGCTGCGCGGGCCCGTGCGGGTGCTGCTCGTGGCCGAGCGCACCCTGCTCAACCTCGTCTCGCACGCCTCCGGCATCGCGACGCACACCCGACGCTGGGCCGACGCCCTCGCGGGGACGGGCGCCCAGGTGCTCGACACCCGCAAGACGACGCCCGGGCTGCGCGCGCTCGACAAGTACGCGGTGCGCTGCGGCGGCGGGACCAACAAGCGCATGGGTCTGTACGACGTCGCGATGGTCAAGGACAACCACGTCGTGGCCGCCGGGGGCGTGGCCGAGGCGGTCGACGCCGTGCGTCGAGCCTTCCCCGACGTCGCGGTCCAGGTCGAGGCGGACACCCTCGAGCAGGCGATGACCGCGCTCGACGCCGGCGCCCGGTTCCTCCTGCTGGACAACATGCCGCCCGTCGTCCTCGCCGAGGTGGTCGCCGCCGTGCGGGCGCGCGAGGCCGAGACGGGCCGCGTCGAGCTCGAGGCCACGGGCGGGCTCACGCTCGCCTCCGCGGCCGAGGTCGCCGCCACCGGCGTCGACTACCTGTCCGTCGGGGCGCTCACCCACTCCTCCCCCCAGCTGGACGTCGCCCTCGACCTCGACCCGGTGGCCACTACGATTCCCCGGTGACCAGCAGCGCGGACCAGGTGCCCGGCGGGCACCCCCACGACGAGCACGAGGCGGACGACGTCCCCGAGCAGATGCGCGTCCGCCGGGCCAAGCGCGACCGGATGCTCGCCGAAGGCCGTGCGCCCTACCCCGTCGGCGTCCCCACCACCCACACCATCGCCCAGGTGCGCGAGGCCCACGGTGAGCTGGCCGCGGGGGAGGAGACGGACGTCGTCGTCGGCGTGGCCGGGCGGGTGGTCTTCCTGCGCAACACCGGGAAGCTCTGCTTCGCCACGGTGCAGGACGGCGAGGGGCGGCGTCTGCAGGTCATGCTCAGCCAGGCCGTGGTCGGCGAGGAGAGCCTGGATGCGTTCAAGGCCGACGTCGACCTCGGCGACCACCTCTTCGCACGCGGGCGGGTCATCAGCTCGCGCCGTGGCGAGCTCAGCGTCTTTGCCGACGACTGGGCGCTCGCGGCCAAGGCCCTGCGCCCGCTGCCCGTCCTGCACAAGCCGCTGTCGGAGGAGGCGCGCGTCCGGCAGCGGTACGTGGACCTCATCGTGCGCCCGGCGGCCCGCGACGCCGTCCGGACCCGCGCCGCCGTCATGCGCTCGCTGCGCGAGAACTTCCACCGGCGCGACTACGTCGAGGTCGAGACGCCGATGCTCCAGACGCAGCACGGCGGCGCCGCGGCCCGGCCGTTCGTCACGCACATGAACGCGTTCGACATCGACCTGTACCTGCGGATCGCGCCCGAGCTGTTCCTCAAGCGCGCGGTCGTCGGCGGCGTCGAGCGGGTCTTCGAGATCAACCGCAACTTCCGCAACGAGGGCGCCGACTGGTCGCACTCGCCGGAGTTCGCGATGCTCGAGGCGTACGAGGCCTACGGCGACTACGACACGATGGCGGCCCTCACCCAGGACCTGGTCCAGACCGCCGCGCGGGAGGCGCTGGGCACCACCCTGGTCACGCTGCCGGGCGGCGAGGAGTACGACCTCGGCGGGCAGTGGGCGAGCCTCGAGCTCTACCCGTCGCTGTCGGCCGCGCTGGGCGAGGAGATCACGCCGGCCACGGGCGTGGCGCACCTGCTGGACCTGGTCGAGCGCTTCGACATCGAGGTCGACCCGAAGCGTCAGAACCACGGCAAGCTCGTCGAGGAGCTGTGGGAGCACCACGTCGGCCGGACCCTGCACGCGCCGACCTTCGTGCGCGACTTCCCGGTCGAGACGAGTCCGTTGACACGTGACCACCGAAGCGTTCCGGGCGTCGTCGAGAAGTGGGACCTGTACGTGCGCGGATTCGAGCTCGCGACCGCGTATTCGGAACTCGTCGACCCTGTGGTGCAGCGGGAACGATTCGAGCAGCAGGCGCGCATGGCCGCCGTCGGCGATGACGAGGCGATGCGGCTCGACGAGGATTTCCTCGCCGCGATGGAGCACGCGATGCCGCCGTCCGGGGGAATGGGGATGGGGATCGACCGGCTGCTCATGGCGCTGACCGGCCTCGGAATCCGCGAGACGATCCTGTTCCCCTTGGTACGCCCCGGGCGGTGACCGGCGTGCGCCCGCGCGCAGACCCGGCGGCGGGCCTGTGCGCGCGGAGACGTAGGATCGGCTCGTGACTTCCTTCACCGACGTGCTGGCGGCGCTCGTCCCGTCCGCCGGGGTGCTCGCCGTGTTCTGGTTCGCGATCCGGTCCATCGTGCGGGCGGACCGGCACGAACGCGACGCCATTGCCGCGATCGAGGCGGCAGAGGTGGAAAAGCGCGCGGAATAGGCATCGCTCGACTCCGTCGTTAGGCCATCCGTGCGGTAGCGTGCAACTGACGGTGCCCGGGGCAAGGTGCCGGCATGCGCATTTCCCCCCTGATGGAAGAAGACAGCGATGGCACAGAAGGTTCAGGTCGTCCTCCTCGACGACGTCGACGGTGGCGCGGCGGAGGAGACGGTGACATTCGCGCTCGACGGCGTCGCCTACGAGATCGACCTCAGCGCCAAGAATGCGTCCGCCCTGCGTGACGCGTTCGCCCCGTGGGTCGGGCACGCCCGCCGCGTCGGCGGACGGTCGCGGGGCGGGGGGCCCCCCCCCCC